>JANLHP010000027.1 GCA_024654445.1 Candidatus Curtissbacteria bacterium
TGGCCGGCAATGCTCCTTGACGTTTATAATAACCCAGAGAGATATCGAGAAACGTATTTTGAGAAAATCCAAAATACAAAATCACAAAATCCAAATAAATCTCAAAGCTCAAATTCTAAATTACAAACCGGAGAAGAGAAGATACCCGTTTTGAGCAATCGCCAGGGGCCCCTTGGGGGTGTGGCGGCGAAAAACGCGGTATCGAGCTTCGAAAATTTTATCTACTTCGCTGGGGATTCGGCCAAGATCGACGAAGATGGATATTTTTGGATCGTCGGTCGAAATGATGATGTTATTAAAGTTTCCGGCCACCGGCTTGGTTCAGCCGAGCTAGAAAGTGCCTTTGTCTCCAATCTAAAAGTGGCCGAAGCAGCTGTCATCGGCAAACCCCACGAAATAAAAGGCGAGTCAATTAAAGCTTTCGTCATCTTAAAACAAGGAGTTATTCCATCTGATGAATTAAAGGCGGAACTTGTCCAAACTGTCCGTAAATCAATTGGCCCAATCGCTACCCCGGACGAAATTGATTTTGTCGAAAAACTCCCAAAAACCAGATCGGGAAAGATAATGAGACGAGTACTTAAGGCTCAAGAACTTGGGCTACCTGTGGGTGATACTTCGACTTTGGAGAGTTAAAAAATTAAACTTTATTTTCGTGAAATACTCTAATAAATTCTGTTGTTCCTTTTTTATTGTGTAAGGCAACTGTTGTGTGATTTTTTCCATCTTCTCTCTTAGATTCATACAATGCATTGTCCGCCCTATTTGTCATAGCCTCAGCAATTTCTTTATAATTGCCATCATTTACATCTTCTACCAGGTTCGTTAAACCGCAACTAATAGTAACACCCTTTGGATATTTATTATCATTATTAAATGATATTCTTTCTATTTCACTTCTGATTTTTTCGATCATTTTTTGAGCTACATCTAAACTATTGGGGGTAATAATTAAGAACTCATCGCCTCCGAAACGAATTGCAAAGTCACCTAAATTGAATCTAATGTTTTTCAATACTGTTTCGGCAACTTTTCTCAACACTTCATCCCCTACTTGATGGCCATATTGATCATTGACCTCTTTGAAATGATCAATGTCTAACATCGCAACAGTAAGTTTTTTATTACCCTTAAATATTCTTTCTATTTCTCGCTCTAATATTCCTTTTTTTGGAGGGGATGTGTTTGGATTACCATCAAGAAACCTTCGAAGATACAAATTTGTCAAAGGATCGATAACGGAAACTTCTTCAAGTTCTCGCCTTGCTTTTTCTGTTTCTAAATGTTTTTTTCTTTCTACCTTAAATAAAGGATTTTTTTTTAATTTTTTTAATTCATTTGCAATTTTATTTCTTGCTTGTTGTTCTGATGGAAATTGGCCTAAAAAATTTTTCCTGCCCATTATTTCCAATACATTATCTTTATGAGGTGACCTTAAAGTTTTTTGTGATAATGGTATTTCTTTACTTTCTATCATATTTAAAATATTTTTTGCTAAACTATTGTATGGTTGATTTTGAAAAATTGAAAAAAATCTGCAAATTGATTCGCTACGACATTCTAACTTCAACAACCGAGGCCAAATCCGGCCATCCGACCACTTCCCTTTCTGCCGTTGAACTGATGGTAACCCTTTTTTTCGCCGAGTCAAACTCGGCTGACGGCGGTTTTTTAAAATCTGACCTCCGCCACCCTAAG
>JANLHP010000028.1 GCA_024654445.1 Candidatus Curtissbacteria bacterium
ACCTCTTCGAGTCTGAGCTTGAAAGCTCATCCCTCAGAGTCGAATGACTCCCGACGTCATTAAGATTCCGGCGGGCAGGCAAGGATGCCACCTTAAATCCGTCTTTTGTCTTGCTAGTTTAGTATGTGGCAGCCTAAACTCGTTAGTTCATGCTCAAGGGTGATGTTTTTGGTTGCGCCGAATGGCACAGAGAGTCTTTTAGGGGAACCGTTGTCTGAGCCAAGAACCAGGAAAATTGGAACATCGCCAGGGCTAGCTTTTAAAACTTCGTAAATTTGGGAAAGAAGCGTTCTGTCTGCGTCTCTTGGGATCGAAACTTCCAAAACTTCTTCTTCCAAAAAGCTGGCCTTTTCTTCGACCTGGTCGAGGGGCGAGATGCTTTCCGCGATAATTGTTGCAGATTGTTCGTCTATCTCTAGCTTTCCGGAAACGACTACTATTTGGTCGGGTAGAATGTAAGATCTTGCCTGTTCATAGGTTCTGGGAAAAACGATGACGTCGATTGTGCCAGTTGTGTCTTGAAGCTTTAAAAAGCACATTTCTTCTTTCCTGATTTTTGTTAGAGTTCTTCGGACAGAGGAAATGATTCCACCGAGTTTTATTGGTTTGCCGGAAGAGATAACCGTTTCGAGTTCAGAAATTTTGGCGGTTGAGACACGGTCGAGTTTTTCACTTACTTTTGTTAGAGGGTGTTCGGTTAAATAGAGACCCAAAAGTTCTCTTTCCCAAGAAAGTATTTCTTCTTTGGGTGCTTCTTCGATTTCATTGAGCGCGCTCTCGAAGGAAACCGGGCTGGATGCTTGTTTTTCGAGTTCTGCCTCGTCAAAAAGTGATCCTTGTCCTTCGGCGACTGTTTTCGAAAGGGAAACATTAGAAGCTTTAATATCGTCCATGATCTTAAGCATGGCATTGCGCCTTCCAAACGCGTCCAAAGCACCTGCTTTAATTAAGCTTTCAAGGGTTTTTCTATTAACTACTCTAAGGTTTACGCGTTTTACAAAATCATCAAGCGATTTAAATTCGCCATTTGCGTTTCTTTCGTCAAAAATTGCTTCAACCGCTGCCCTTCCGACGTTTTTTATGGCAGAAAGGCCGAATCGGATACTTTTCTTTCCATGGTCATCTTCTACCGTAAAGCCAGTTTGTGACCTATTTACGTCCGGAGGAAGAACGGGTATTTTCATCTTCGCGCATTCGTTAACGGCAAGCGCAATTTTGTCAGGGTCGTCGGATTCTGCGGTCATTACAGCCGTCATAAATTCAACGGGGAAGTTAGCCTTCATGTATGCGGTTTGATAAGCGATAACTGCGTAAGATGCCGCGTGGGCCTTATTGAATCCGTAAGCGGCAAAAGGCTCGATCAGCTTAAACAGGCCTTCTGCTTTTTGTTGGGACATTCCGTTTTTCATCGCGCCTTCTGTGAACTTTTCCTTTTGCTTGGCCATTTCGGAAGGAATCTTTTTACCCATGGCTTTTCGGAAGTTGTCAGCTTCTTCCCAGCTATAGCCAGCTATGTTTATCGCAGTCAGCAAAACGTCGTCTTGATAAACGATGACGCCGTAGGACTCTTTGAGGTACTCTTCCATTCTTTTGTCGTAATAGGAGATTTTACCCTTATTGTGCTTCCTTTCAATAAATTCTGGAATTGAATACATTGGCCCCGGCCTGAAAAGAGAAATCATGGCCATAATATCGAAGATGTTCGTGGGTTTCAGCTCTTTTAAGTATCTGGTCATTCCAGAACCGCCGAGCTGGAAGAGACCTTGGGTTTCGCCTTTTGCCATTAGTTCGTAAGCTCTTTTGTCGTCAAAAGGAATTTTTGTAAGATCAATTTCTATTCCTTGCGTTTCACGAACAATTTCAACTGCCTGACCTAAAATAGAAAGATTTCGGATTCCCAAAAAATCCATTTTGACAAGACCCGCTGTTTCGACGTCGTGCATATCGAATTGAGTAATTATTTTTTCACCGGAAGTTTCTTTTTGAAGAGGGGTGTGGTCGGTGAGTTCTGTTGGCCCAATGACTACTCCCGCCGCGTGGACAGAAACGTGTCTTGCGTTGCCTTCTACCTTTTCCGCAAGGTCTATGAGTTCTTTTACTTCGGGGTCCTGATTATAGAGCTCACCAAGTTCTTTATTAACTTTTTTGGCGTTTTCGAGAGACATTGGGAATCCTTGCGCGCCGATTGGAATTAATTTGGCGATTCTATCTGCTTTGCTGTAGGGCCAACCTAAAACTCTAGCAACGTCTCTGACTGCTGCCCTTGCCATCATTGTTCCAAAAGTACCGATTTGCGCGACTTTGTCCCTCCCGTATTTTTGCCTTACGTACTCGATGACGTCGTCACGTCTGTTGTCGGCAAAGTCAACGTCGATATCGGGAAGCGATGGCCTCCAAAGGTTTAAGAATCTTTCGAATGGAAGTTTAAAGAAAAGAGGATTAACCGTTGTGATCCCGAGCGCGAATGAGACGAGACTGCCGGAAGCGGAACCTCGTGTTGTTGAAATGATTCCCTCTTCACGCGACCAATTAACAAAATCGGAAACTACTAAAAAGTAAGTCGAATATCCTTTCTTAGAGATGACAGAAAGTTCGTATTCCAGTCTTTCTTTCATTTCTGCGGTGACTTCAGGCACACGAGTTTTAATTCGCTCATAGCAGAGTTTTTTGAGGTATTCGTCTGCCGTCGTATCTTTCGGAACTTCATAAGCAGGAAAGGCGAATTTGTTAATAGGGATTTCGATGTTGACTCTTTCGGCAATTTTGATGGTGTTTTCAACGGCTTCTGGGATATCACTAAAGAGCTCTTCCATCTCGCTTGGGCTCTTGAGGTAATAGGTAGGTGAATCTACCATTCGAAGCCTTTTTGTGTCGGTAATATTTTTGCCAGTTTGAATACAAACGATTGCATCTTGGGCTTGGGCGTCTGTCGCCATCACGTAATGAAGGTCGTTGGTCGCAACGAGAGGAATGCCAAGTTCCTTTGAAAGGATTTTGGACCCGGCGATTATTTTCTTTTCTTCTCTATCCATTTTTTCGAGCTCTGCGTAAATTTCAGTACCAGGAGAGTGTGAGGTTATGAATTTGTCGTACAAATGCCTTTGAATTTCTAGATAGAAATTTTCACGGCCGACAATATCTATGTATTCCTGAGCTTTTTTCTTTGCTGCATCCATGTCGCCCGCGACCAAAAGCCTCGCGACTTCCGAAGAGTTGCAGCCGGAAAGAATAATTAGTCCTTTTGCGTGTTTTTTAAGAGTTGGTTTGTCGATTCTTGGTCTGTAATAAAATCCATCTACATGGGAAATGGTTACTAGCTTCATGAGGTTTCTGTAACCTTCATAATCCCTAGCAAGAACTGTTAGGTGGAAAATTTCGTTGTCGGTGCCTGCTTCTTTATCTGTATGTGACCTTTTGGCCATATACATTTCACAGCCTATTATGGGATTGATTCCTTCTTCTTTGGCGGCCTGGTAAAACTTGATCGCGCCATAAAGCGACCCGTGGTCTGTCATTGCCAGGTGCTTCATTCCCATTACTTTTGCCTGGTTAACTAACTTTTGGATCTTTGATAAACCATCTAGGAGTGAGTACTCTGTGTGTACGTGAAGATGTGCAAAATCAGCCATTTCTAGAGTGTATTATACACGTGTTTGGCGCTTATTTCGATCGTGAGCGAGAATCAAAATACCACAGTATTTATGCTGTGTGTATTTTATTTCAGCTTGGAGAGAAGCAGATTTTTGACCTGTTGAGTGTCCGCGTTTTTGCCAACTTTTTGCATCACTTGGCCTAGGAGAAACATTAGTGCGTTCTCTTTTCCATTCTTAAAGTCATTTGCTGCTTTTGGATTTTCGGAAATAACCTTGTCGATTATTTTTGCCAGCTCACCTTCGTTGATCGCTGTTTTTTGACCGCTTGTGACGATTGATTTTACAAGAGCTGCTGGAAGCGTAGTTTCCAGATTTGGCTTTTTGTTAAGAATAACGTTGGCAATTTGTTTCGGCGTGAGGTCATGTTCTTTTGCAACTTTGGCCGCTTCATCAAAGTATATGGCAACGTTTGAATCTCGGGTTAGAATTTCGACTTCGTAAGATGAAAGCTGGTAGTCTTTTTCGAATCTCGCGAATTTTTCGTCCGGCAATTCGGGAAGAGACGATTTAAGCTCCGCTATGTATTCTTTCGTGAACCTGTGAGGCGGGAGATCCGGTTCTGGAAAGTATCTGTAGTCATGAGCCTCTTCTTTGCTTCTCTGGGAGACGGTTTTTGACCTTACTTCGTCCCACCCTCGAGTTTCCTGGGCAGGCGTGTCGCCGGCGTCTAGGATTTCGGTTTGGCGTTTTATTTCAAAGTTGATCGCCTTTTCTACAAATTTAAACGAATTTATGTTTTTAACCTCTACTTTGTAATGGGGTAAGGTTTTTTCACCGGGTTTTCTTAAAGATATGTTGGGTTCAAGCCTCATATCCCCTTTTTCCATATCTGCACTGGAAACTCCCAGGTATCTAATCGTCTGCTGGAGTTTTTTGAGATATTCAACTACTTCTTGGGCGCTTTCAAAATCAGGTTCAGTGACTATTTCTACCAATGGAACTCCTGATCTGTTGAAATCAATTAAAGACGCTTTCTTTCCGTCTACGGTTGCGTGAGTCAACTTTCCGGTATCTTCTTCCATGTGCGCCCTGGTGATTCTTATTTTTTTGCCGCTTTTCAGATTTATTGATCCTTCGATACAAAAAGGCTGATCGTACTGGCTAATCTGGTAACCTTTGGGAAGATCTGGATAAAAGTAGTTCTTGCGATCAAATTTTGAAAACGTGGGAATTTTGCAATTTAAGGCAAGCCCTACTTTTATACACCATTCTATCGCCTGCTTGTTTGCATACGGCAGCGCCCCCGGCAAGCCAAGACATACGGGGCAGATATGAGTGTTCGGGTCCTTACCAAAATAGTCCGCGCTGCATCTGCAAAACATTTTGGATTTTGTATAAAGTTCAACGTGAACTTCAAGGCCAATTACTGGTTTGTAGTTATTCATTAGTATTGCTAGATTGATTTCTCCCAACAGTTCTTCCCTCGACGTAAAAATCAACAAGACTGCCAATTCCTATCAGCAGGTATCCTGTCATGATGACCAAAGCGCGTTTTTCTTCTCCTTCAAAAAACTGTAATGCTCCTAATACACCTAGCATTTGAGTTGTGGCTATACCGGTGAGATTCCTGATTGGGTGTAGATTTGCCCCTTCTCGTGTTGTTCTATAGGTTTCTATTGCGGATTCTTTAATCATTAAATGTTTGGTGTCTTTTCGTACCATTTTGTTTCTTGCTCGTATGCGTGGCCAATTTGATAGAGTAGTTTTTCGGAAAAGTCCGGGCCGACAATCTGCATACCTACAGGAAGATCGTCGAGGAAGCCGGCGGGAACATTAAGGCTCGGAATGCCGGCTAAATTAATCGTTGGTGTAAAAATGTCCGATAAATACATCGTTAAAGGGTCGTCTGTTTTTTCTCCGAGTTTAAACGGAACTGTTGGAGACGTAGGGCAAATTAATGCGTCGACATTTTTAAAGACGTTGACGAAGTCTTCGCGAATAAGTCTTCGGACTTTCATTGCCTTGAGATAATAGGCGTCGTAATACCCGCTGGAAAGCGTGTATGTGCCAAGAATTATTCTTCGTTTGGCTTCTTGGGCAAAATGAGATCTGTCGTTTCCAAATCTAATCCCATCGTACCTTGCGAGGTTCGAAGAGACTTCGGATGGCTGGATTATGTAATAGACCGCAATTCCGTGTTCTGTGTGTGGGAGGGAGACGTCGATAATTTCTGCTCCTTGGCTCTCAAGAACCCTCGCTGTTTTTGTAATGACGTCTTTTATTTTTGAGTCGAGTTTTTCAAAATACTCTTTGGGCAATCCAATCTTTAACCCTTTGACGCCGCCTTCTATATCTTTGGTGTAATCTTTTTCCCTTTTGTCTTGCGTTGTCGCGTCAAACTCGTCGGTTCCTGCAGTCGCGTTTAAAACAAGCGCATTATCCCAAACGGTTTTTGTGAAATGGCCGATTGAATCAAGAGAAGATGCCATCGCAATGACGCCATAGCGGGAGACTAAACCGTAAGTAGGTTTAAGCCCGACTAGATTGCAAAAAGATGCAGGAAGACGGATTGAGCCTCCGGTATCAGTTCCCGTTGCGGCAAGAACCATGCCAGCAGCGACAGACGCAGCGGATCCCGAAGAAGAACCGCCCGGGACTCTTTCTAAATCGTAAGGATTGTGTGTCGGGCCATAATCTGAATTTTCCCCGCTCGAACCATGAGCCCAAGCGTCTAGGTTTGTTTTGCCTATTGCAATAGCATTTTCTGTTTTGAGTTTTGTGACAACTGCCGCGTCATAAGGCGGAATGTAATCATCTAACACTTTAGATGCCGCTGTTGTTCTTACACCTTTTGTCGAAAAAAGATCTTTTATCGCAATCGGAATTCCAGCTAGTGGAGATAATTTCTGATTGTCCGCAATCAACTCATCGACTTTTTTGGCTTGTTCCAAGGGTTCATCTTCTATTATTGTGATGAAAGCATTGAGTTTGCTATTAAGTTCTTTTGTTTTGGCAAGGTAAGCTTCTGTTAGCTCTTTTGCTGAAAACTTTTTAGTAGCTAAAAGTTTTGAGGCTTCTTGAATTGTTAAAGCGCTAGTGTCAATCATTTGGGTCTTCTTCAAAAATTGCGTTTACTTCAAAAAATCCATTGTGAGTTTTTTTAGCGTTTTTCAGCGCGTCTCCTTGTGAAAGAGAAGGGGCTGCTTCGTCGTCTCTTGCAACGTTTTCTAATCCTGTGATATTAGAAATTGGTTCCACTTTGTCTGTATCTACCTCGTTGAGTTTGGAGATGTAATTGACGACTTCGCCGAGCTGTTTTTCGAATAGAGTTTTTTCTTCTGGAGTTAAGTTCAGGTTGGCAAGCTTTGCGACATGTTCGATATCGATCGATTGTTGTAGGCCCGCAGCGTTAGCGAGGACCGCAGGGCTCTGTCTATTGGTGATTGGTGATTGGTGATTGTTTTTTTTCATTCAATTAACTATTTACTATCAACAATTAACTATTTACCCCTCATTGCATTCCCCTTAACGCTTTGACCCGCTCCGGAATTGGAGGATGAGTATTGAAAAGGCCGGAAAACCAACCAATCGCGTCGTGGCGATTTTTTAGAGGGTTCGTGATGTAAAGATGAGCTGTCGCTTTATTGGCAACCTCGAGTGGTTCTTTGTCGCTAGAAATTTTAAGAAGGGCATCGGCTAGAGCGTCCGGGTTACGGGTTAACAAAACGCCGGAAGCGTCTGCCAAAAACTCTCTTTTGCGGGAAATTGAAAGCTGAATAAGCGTTGCGATAATTGGCGCGACGAGCGCCATGATAATTCCAAGGATCATAAAGATCGCGTTACCTTTGCCGTTATCGTCACTGTCTCCCCTTGCATGGAAGGACATTCTTAAGAAGAAATCTGCCAGTAGAGCTATCATCCCTGCGAGGATTGAGACGATGGTCATGAGCCTTGTGTCGTAGTTGCCGACATGGGAAAGTTCATGCGCGGCGACACCTTCGAGCTCTTGTTTGCTGAGTTTGTCTAATATTCCGGTCGTGAAAGCGATTGCCGCGTGTTTTGGATCTCTTCCTGTCGCAAACGCGTTCGGGGCGCTGTCGTTAATTAAGTAAACTTTAGGCATTGGAAGTCCGGAGGCGATACTCAAGTTTTCGACGAGTCTAAATAATTCCGGTTTATCTTTTTTCTCTATCCTTTTGGCTTTGGAAATCGCCATAACGATTTTGTCGCTGTTGTAATAGGAAATAAAGTTCATGATGCCTGTGATTATTAAGGCAATACCGGTGAAGTCGAGGGCGGACGGGCCATCGTAGCCAAGAGCTCTGGTAAAGATATAAACGACAGACGTTGCAAATGTCGCGAAAAAGAACATTATTAGCCATGTTTTAAACTTGTTCGCACCGATGTGTGTATAGGCCGTCATAGTGCCTAATTATAACTTTTATGTCTCCACTTTTCTATTAAATAAGAGCAAACATAAAAGTTACATCAGAGTCGCGAAGCGACTGCTGATATATCAGAATCACCTCGCTATCCTGTTATATAACACGATAGTAGAAAGCGATGGCTGATATACCTCAAATTACGCCTTGAAGTTGGGCTTTTTTGATGAGTGTTTGATGATGCGGTCTTTCGACGTGGGTATGTGTCGAATCACCGCCCATTAGAACTACTAGCGATATTGCGGGTTCGTCTGTTGTAAAACCTATGTGGGTTTCATACCTTGTGATAAGCGCTCTTCCTGTCAATCTCTGGACTGTGGATCGGTTACGAAGCATAAACAAATTTCCATCGAGTTCTTGGTAGAGCTCTCCTGCATTAGGATGGCGGTGATGGGAGGTTCTTTGATACGGTGGCAAATATTGCACTAAAATCTCCAGGTTTTTTTCGCTCCCTCTTGCTAGGTACAAAGCGTCCGACGGGGAACCTGTTTTGTGTGGCTCTCGCATCGAATAAAGTTTCATGCCAGTGGTTGTGACAACCACTGCTTTGCCATTAACGTAAATTTGGGCAATGTCGGTTCTACCTTCCGCATTTAGTTGTGTGTGTATCCCTTCTAGTTCTGATTGATTTCTTGCTACTGCCACCCTGAAGCTAGTTTCTGATTCAGGCATTAAAATTTCTGGGATATTTAGACGTGTTGCTGATGGCTCTCGTTCGAACCTCATAGAGATTTGAGTTTGCCGCGGAAGTCGGAAAGTTTTTTGTAGCCTTTAATCTCCATAAAATCTTTTAGCTCATTTTGAACTTTTTCAAATATACTCGGACCTTTTTGTAAATACGCGGAGCCTATTTGGACACCGGAAGCACCTGCGAGTATTAATTCAAAAGCGTCTATTCCACTATACACTCCTCCAACCCCAATTACTTGGATTTTATCTTCGAACAGTTCGTAGAATCTGCGGACGTTGGCAAGTGTCGTATATTTTATGTAGCCGCCACCGATTCCACCGAGCCCGCCTTTGGGTTTTATTATTGGTTTTTCGGTGTAAGGATTAATCACGAGGCCGTTGCCTATCGAGTTGATACAAGTCACAAATTTCACCGGGTATTTTTTGGCAACTTCCGCAATTTGGTCAAAGTGGACCAAATCAAAATAGGGCGGAAGTTTAATGCCAAATGGCTTTTTGGAAACTTGGGATACGGCATCCAAAAGTCTAGCCATTTCTTCGACATCATAGCCAACGATCGGTTTGCCGATTGTGTTTGGAGAACCAGGATTAAATTCGACAATGTCGACGTCAGAGTTGTTAAATGCCCGGAACATGATAAGGTCGTCATCCAGAGTCATCCCGCAAATGCTGGCGATAGTCGGTTTTTTGTATTTTTTCTTGAGAATTTTGGCGTAGCGGACGTATTCCTTGTATCCCATATTCGGCAGACCCATCGAGTTGATGGATCCGTAAGCAAGGTCTGCATACCTAGGCAGCGGGTTTCCTTCTCGAGGTTCTATTGTGCAGGATTTCATGGTGATTGCGGAGGATTTTGACTGAGCGATGATCTCTAAATCGGGTAACGTTTCGTCTGCGGGGCCGGAGGCGTTAAAGATGCAAGTTTCAAGTTTTACGCCCGCGATTTTTGTTGTGATATCTGCTTTCATTCGAAGCCCATTTTCTTTCCCCAACCTTTGGGGTCTTTCGCCCAATCCAGAACAATCGAGATTTGGTTTTGTTTTAACAATCCATTTTCTGCCGCGATTTTTGTTGCCGCTTTGAAGTTCGAAAGAGAAACAAGTTTTACTTTCGCCCGTTTGAAGTTGGTTTCTGCTTCTTTCATTCCATAAGTAAAAATTGCAACCTCGCCGACTACTTTGGCTCCTGCCTTTCTTAAGGCCTTTATAACTCTAATCGACGAGCCGCCAGTTGAAACTAAATCTTCTATGACTAAGACTTTTTGACCTTTTTTAATAACACCCTCGATCTGATTTCCTTTACCGTGTTCTTTCGGCTGAGGGCGAACATAAACCATAGGAAGATTTATTTTTTGAGCGATAATGGCAGCGTGAGGAATACCCGCAGTTGCCGCCCCTGCAATGACGTCAATCTTACCCATTCCTTTAACTTTCCGAGTCATGAGGTCGATGACCTTTCTCCATTCTGGTGGGTTTGACATTAATAGGCGATTGTCGGTATAAACTGGGCTGAGAATTCCGTTGGTGTATTTGAAAGGGCGCGAAGGACGAATGAAGATGGCTCCAAGGTTGAAAAGAATAGCGGCTACTTTTTCAGAGTCTGTAGTTGTTGATTTCATCTCTTAAGGTTTGGGCAGAGATTCGAGGATCGTTTGCGTAGATTATGCCGGAGCTGGAGTTGATTATCAAGCCCTTTTTGTCTTTTGTTAACCCATTTTGGAGCGCCTTTTTTAAGTCTCCGCCCTGTGTTCCCATGCCAGGAACCAAGAATGTCATTTTCGGCGCGACCTTTCTAATTTCTTTAAGTTGGGCTGGCCAAGTGGCGCCGACGACCATTAAAAGATTGTGATATTTCTTGTCCCAGCTGGTAACTTTTTTGGCGACTTTTATATAAAGTGGGTCATTTCCAACTTTTAAATCTTGAAAATCTCCTGCTCCAGGGTTAGATGTTCTTGCTAGCACTATTATTCCCTTGTCTCTTCTTTGTAAAAATGGCGTCAGAGAATCTTCGCCCAGATAAGGATTGACTGTAACCGCATCAACTTTTAAAAAGTCGAATACTTCTTTGGCGTACATTTCAGAAGTTGATCCGATGTCGCCTCTTTTGGCGTCTAAAATTATTGGAAGGTGTGGATGTCTCCTTTTAATGTACTGTATTGTTTTTTGTAAATCTTGTATTCCCTGAATTCCCTGAGCGCTGTAAAAGGCAAACTGTGGTTTGTAGCAGCAGACAAGATCTGCGGTTGTGTCGATGATTTTTTTGTTGAAAGCAAACAGAGAAATTTTTTCTTTGAATTTTAAAGGGTCGGGGTCGAGACCTACGCAAAGTAGGCTGTTGTTTGCTTGAACTGCCCGGTCTAACTTCTGTTGAAAATTCACTAGATTTCTTCTCTAAGGCAGTTCGCAAGCAGTGGGGCAGTTGACGCGATTTCGATCTTTTTAGATTTTATACCAGTTGTGATCGTATCGGTAACTATTACTTTATCTATCGTGCTGTTTTCTAGGTTCTTGACAGCGTCCCCAGCAAGGACACCATGGGTTGCGCAAACTAAAACTCTTTTAACGCCTTTTGCTTTTAGTGCTTCGGCGGCTTTTATAATTGTGGTGCCAGTTGAAATGATGTCATCCAAAATTATTGCTGTTTCACCTAGCGATTCTCCGGAAATCGATAAAACTTCGAGTGTTTCCCTTTCGTGAATATTTCTTTTTTTCTCAATAACGACAAGGGGCGCTTCCAAGAGCGACGCGAAATTTCTGGCACGTCTGACGCCGCCAACATCTGGGGCAACGACCACAGGACTTGTTAGTCTTTCACCTTTGACAGCTGCGGCTAGTACCTCTTTTGCACTCAGATGAACAACAGGAACGTCGAAAAAGCCGACTATTGGGTCTGCATGCAGATCGACGGTAATGACTTTTGTTATGCCACTTGTAGTTAATATGTTGGCTACAACTTTTGCGGAAATTGGTTCTCCTTCTCTTGACTGTTTTTCTTTTCTGGCATACCCGTAATAAGGAATGACAGCTGTTATTTTATTAGCACCTGAACGCTTGAGTGCGTCTGCTATCAGCGCGAGTTCTATAATGTGATCGTTAGTAGGAGCGCTCGTTGATTGAACGATAAAAACGTTTGCGTTGTTAACGTCTTCCTGGATCCAGACGTCAGATTCGGTATCAGAAAAATGACCGACTTCTATTTTTCCAAGGGGAATTTTTGATTTTTGAGAAATTAATTTTGCGAGGTTGGGGCTGGCACTGCCTGCAAAGATTTTGGCTGCCATTTTGTTAAATTTAGAATTTTACTTCGATGTCTTTCTTCGCATTGGGTTCGGCTTCAAAAAATTCTTCTTCACTAAAACCAAACATCCCTGCAAGAAGCACGTTTGGAAATACCTTTATTTTGGTGTTGTAATCCAGAACGTTTGCGTTGTAAAACTGTCTTGCGGATGCGATTTTTGTTTCTGTATCCGAAAGTTCTTGTTGCAACTCTTTGAAATTTTCTGAGGCTTTGAGGTTTGGGTAAGCTTCCGCAACGGCAAAAAGCGTTTTTAGAGCGCCTGCCAACATGTTGTTTGCTTCCGCTGCCTGGTGTGGGTTTTTAGCTCCAAGCAGTGCGGACCTTGCTTTGGTGACGTTTTCGAAAACCGATTTTTCGTGTTTGGCGTAACCTTTAACTGTTTCGATTAAATTAGGTATAAGCGAGGACCTTCTTTTTAGCTGGACTTCGATTTGAGACCAGGCTTCTCGGATTCTGACCCTCGCAGTCACAAGACTGTTATAGAGAAACCAGATAAAAACTGCAATTACAATTAGTACGCTAGCTGCTCCTATTAAAACGGGTGACATTTCACAAAATTATATGCTAAACCCCGTTAAAAAGTCTAGAACTGGTTAGAGCGAGTTGTTCAGCTATTGTATGGCTATTTTTTAAACGGGGTAAAGAGCTTCTTGAACTCAACCCAAGGCCGTGTATTGGTTATATCTTTTTTAGTTGCCCACCCGCGTCTTGCGACAGAAACTCCAAAGTGCATGTTATCCATTTGACCAACTGCGTGTGCGTCTGTGTTGATTATGAATTTAATCCCGTAACTTAGCGCTTCTCTGACAAGCGTATCCGGAAGATCGAGCCTGCTTGGCCAGGCATTAATTTCTAGCATGGTTCCTGTTTTTTGACATTCTTCAAATACTTTTGGCCAATCAACATCGTAGGACTCTCTTTGCAGTAAGAGCCTTCCTGTGGGGTGCGAAATGAGCTGTACATAGGGAGATCGACACGCGACGAGGAGCCTTTCTGTGATTGTCTTTTTGTCCTGGCTGTGGCTCGAGTGAATACCTGCAATGGAGCCATCGAGGAGCTTAAGCCCTTCAACGGGAACCGAAAGTTCTCCATTGGTAAGAATATCTATTTCGAGTAAATTTAACAGTCCAATATTTTTGTTCGAGGACTTTAATTGTTCTATTTTGTCTTTTCTCTTCTTAATGAGGTCTACTATCTTAGCTTTTGAATGGGTAGAGACGCCGGGTGAATGATCGGATAGGCCGATGTATTCGTATTTAAGGCTTTTTGCTTTTTTAATTATTTCTTCCATCGAGTTTTTGCCAAGGTCGTGGCTTGGTTCGATGTTGTAACTCGAGTGGAGGTGAATGTCCCCCTTTATGTCTTTGAGGGAAACGAGGTCTGGAAGTTTCTTTGCAATGGCGGCTTCAATTTCACCTGTGTCTTCTCTTATTTCGGGCTCGATGTAATCCATACCAAGGAATTTATAAAATTCTTCCTCTGTTTCAAATTCGTGGAGTTTTCCACCTTTTTCTATTCCGAGGTCGGAAACCTTGATGTCTTTTTTCTGCGCGAGTTCACGCAGGTGGATGTTGTGGTTTTTGGATCCTGTAAAATGCTGCAGGAGCGCGCCGAAGGCCTTCGTTGGCTGAACCATGAGGTCGATACGAAGTCCGTTATAAAGAAGCGCGGAAGATTTTCTGGGACCCGCGTTTAAGATTCTTGAAATTTCGCGGAATTTTTTGAAGTGTTCTATTACTTGCTCCGGCTTTTCGGAAGCCACAGCAATATCGACGTCACCGACGGTCGCAACCATGCGGCGGAGGGATCCGAGAGGTTCTGCCCTTTCGACTTCTTTAAGTGAGCGCAGGTGCTGAAGAATTCTTTCCGCTTGATTGAAAGCAGTCGGAAGTGGATATCTGTCCGTTGTTTTTGTTTTTGATTCACTAATTGATACCAGAATATCTTTTTCACTTTTTTCACCAAACCCTGGAAGCTCTCTTATTCTTCCTGCTTTGGCTGCGTCTTCCAGGTCTTTAATGGTTTTGATTTTTAACTCTTTGGCAAGCTTATAAGCGTTTTTAGGACCAAGTCCAACAAGGCCCAAAAGGGGAAACATGCCTTTGGGCAGACTTTTTTTAAGCTCTTCGAAGTGTTTTACCTTTCCAGTTCGGAATAATTCGTCTAAATGAGCTTGAATAGATTTACCTAAACCGGGAACCGTGTCGAGTTTGCCGTCGTCCCAAAGGTCTTTTAATTCGCTTGTTGCGTGCTCAACGCTGTTTGCCGCGTTTTCGTAAGCGATAACTTTGAAACTATTGCCGCCTGTCGCCGCGTAGGCCGCGGAAATGGTTCTTAGGAGCTGTTCTATTTCCTTATTAGAAAAATACTTCATATCGAGCCCATTATATGCTAAACTACGCCTAACGCAAGGCGTTTGTGGGACCGTAGCTCAGCTTGGTTAGAGCGCTTCCCTGTCACGGAAGAGGTCGGGGGTTCGAGTCCCCTCGGTCCCGCCTTTGTCTCGCTGAAGCTCGACTTCGGCGGGTAAACCCGCCCAAAGTAAGGGCGAAAGCGGACATTCAATATATTACGTCTATTTTCTTCAGCTATCCAATAAAAAAACGTACATCGGCTCCACAAGTAATTTAAAAGGTAGGCTGTTAAAACACAGTAAGGGACAAGTGTCGTCGACAAAAGGTTCATTGCCTGTTCGTTTGGTTGCTTATTTTGCATTTCGAAACAAACATATTTCATTTAAGTTTGAAAAATATCTTAAGTCAGGCTCAGGTAGAGCATTTACTAAGAAGCACGAACTTGTAGAAGTTTGGTTTTGCCCTAAAATCCCCCTAGCATTACAGTTCCCTTTGTGGTAATTTAGAAAAAATCTACGACACATAGTCTCCTGCCTGGAAAGGAGGTAAAGTTGCCTAGAAAGAAAAATACTTCAGTTATTGCTGGCTTTTGGCCAATAGATTACAGAGAATCTTATCCCAGCTTAATTCTTGGTGCGATTATTTTAGTTATTCTTGGACTCTTGGTTTTTAACTTTTTTAATAGAACCAGAATGAGTCAGATTGGTAGCGGGGAAAATACAGAACTAACGACACCAGAGGGAGCTGAGAGCGATGCGAAAAAACATACGGTTACAGAGGGAGAATCTCTGGCTAAAATTTCCGAAACAATTTACGGTTCCCAAGACTTCTGGCCACAACTGGCACAAGTAAATAATATTGCGAATCCTAACGTTTTGTCCGCTGGTATAACCCTGGATATTCCGGATAAAGTGGATCTTGAGCAAGGAAAATTTGGAGCGCCAGATGTAGCTACTTCATATCAAGTAAAAGAAGGCGATACTCTGTTTAAGATAGCCGAAGAAGTCTACAAAGACGGTTCAAGGTGGACAGAAATATCAAGAGCTAACGGGTTAGGAAGACTTCCGAACGGAAATCCTCTAGTTTTTGCTGGATCTACGATTAGTATACCTAGATAAAATCTAGTAAAATCGATACTGGCTTAATATGCCGCTTAACTGCGGGATTAGTACAATGGCAGTATGCCACCTTCCCAAGGTGGAGACGCGAGTCCGATTCTCGTATCCCGCTCAAGTTGTGAGGGGTTCACTTTTTTGCGAAGCAAAAAATATCGCTCCGAGTGGAACGAGAATGAAGATATTTCCCCCACCCGCTCACCATGTTTGAATCGTGCTCTCGCAGGAGATACAATTGAGCTGGCTCAAATCTGCCGGAGTGGCTCAGTGGTAGAGCAACTGTTTCGTAAACAGTGGGTCGTGAGTTCGATTCTCACCTCCGGCTCCATCAAATATAAATGGCAAGAAGAGGTTTAAGAATTCAAAGACTAGCGCGAAGAGAAGAGAAAGAGACTATTAAAAGAGTTGTCTTTTTTTCTGTTATTAGCTTAGTCATTGCTATTTTTCTCTTCACCCTTGGCATTCCCCTACTCGGCAGGTTTGCGGATTTACTCGGTCTTGTTTTTAAAGGCCAAACTTCTGTTTCAGAAGATGCTACTATTCGCCCCCCATTTTTAGACGAATTACCAGAAGCAACAAATACGGCGAGAATAAAAGTCACTGGATTTTCAGGCGAAGGTGAAGTCGTAAAGATTTTTATCGACGAGCGTGAAAGTGATGAGACAAAAATTCAGGACAGTCGATTTGCGTTTGATGAGGTAGAACTTACAAGTGGAGAAAATAAAATAAGAGTGAAATCTAAAGCTGCAGATGGCAAAGAAAGTGATTTTTCGCAAGAAAAGATTGTTGTATTTGACGACAAAGAGCCAATGTTGACGGTGGAAACTCCCCAAGATGGTCAATCATTTTCTGGCAACAATAGAATTACGGTTTCCGGGAAAACAGATCGCGATGCGCAGGTCTACGCGAATAATTTTTTGGCAAGCGTAAACATTGATGGCAGTTTTGACGTTTTAGTTCCGGTTGCTGAGGGTGAAACTGTAATCGAAATAAAAGCTCAAGATATTGCCGGTAACACAAAAGTCGAACAGCGGAAAATTAACTTTAATAAGTAAACTCTAAATCGCTATGTTGCTAGATTGATATGTTGTTATGTTGAAACTCAATTTAGCAATTTAACAATCGTAACAATGTAACAATTTAATTACGCTGTCCAGTGTCCGTTAATAAACATAATTGCAAGGGCAAGTTGCAAGCAAAGAGAAATTCCCCACACAAAAATTGCTAACTTTTTTCTAGTTGTAAGATAGTTCCCTATTAATAAAAACGCTGGCAGGGCCGCGAGTAAATATCTTGGCATGCTTGTTAAGGTTCCGGTTGACGCCGGGATCAGGATGGTAAAAAGCGCGTAGAGCGCCCATGAAAAAGGAATTTTCTTAATCCCTGCAATTATTATCAAAATAAACGCGATTGTTAAGGTAACGTCTAAATGATCGTTAAATGGCCTATCGAATGGGTTGCTTGAGAGATACGAATAAATAGTTGAAATTGGGTTTTGGAAAGTCCGATGCCACCATATCGATTGTGCATTTGCGAAAAACAATGGGTCGCCAAACTTTAACTTTAGGTAAAGCGCGTAAAGTGTAAGACCAAGAACAGATAAAGGTAGATAAAAAATTTGGTACCAGTTCCTGGTGGGATTCTTTCGGATACTTGCAGCAACAGCAAATAAAATGGGAATCGTAAGAAAAACTCCAACGAACCTTGTTGCGGTTGCCAGACCTGCTGCAATTGACGCTTTGAAAAGATTATTCTTTTTAAGAAATAAGAAAGTTAAGGCGACAAAAAGGAGAAAGATTGATTCCGAATAAAAGCTGACTGCAAAATAAGTGGTTGGAAATGTTAGGTATGTGATAACCGTTGGCCACGCTGCTTTTTTGCCGAAAGTTAGGCGCGCAAGATCGCGGGTTGCATATAGAAAAAGCAGAAACGCGACGTTTGAAATTAAAAGACCCGCAAGTAATATGTTGTTGAAAAGTAAAACAGAGAGAATCTTGGTCAGTAGCGGAAAAAGCGGGAAGAACGCACCGTTATTGGCAAAGTATCCGTCTCTGGCGATTGTATAGAAATATCCTCCGTCCCATTGCGCAAGCGAATACCAGTAGCTAAATTCTTTTCCGGGTGCGATTGCGCCAATCGCGCCGTTTGCCGCGAGTGGGAATACCAGGCTTCCCAAGATTGTGCTAAACAAGAGTCCGAGTCGCCAGAAGAGGAAAACTTTAGTTATCATACGTGGTTGCTAAACCAAGAATAAACCAATAGGAAAGCATCAGCTGCGGGAAAAACAGTGAATTTACGAATTGGGAATGAATAACAAGACTAGCAAGAGCGGCGGTTCCAATTAACCCAATAGCTTTTTTGCTTTTGGTAAACTCCACAAACATTGAAAAAAATAGACAAATAAAAGGTACCAAGCCTATTATCCCTGTCGTTGCAGCAACTAGGAGGATGCTGGAGTCGCTCCCGGCACCCGAGTGGCCACCAAGAGGGTTATCGTGTGGAAAGAGGTTGTACCTTGCTTGAGCGAAGCGATAAGAGTTGAAGCCGACGCCAAAAATTGGGTTGTCCTTGAAAATTGTGACAGCGTTTTTCCAACTTTCGATTCTAGCTTCTGATGTTTCGTCTAAGGTAAACGCGCCCAGTATTCTGGCTCTGACCGGACTAAGCGCGAAGAAAGAAATGCTAAACGCGATTAAAAATATTAAGAGGGCATTTCTGGATTTTAGAAGGCCAATAACTAAGAGCCCTGCCAAAAGCGCTAGATACGAGCTCCTCGAAAAAGTTAGCACTAAGGCCACAAAAGAGACGAGAGACATAAGAAAATAAAGCTTTTCGGCTCTTTCGAGATACATCACAGTTGCCGTAAAGAAAAGTAAGGCTATTAAGCCTCCCGCGAAATTCGGATCCAAAAAAGTAGATGCCAGCCTTCTTTGGTGAGGATCCCATCCGAAGGGCACAAGCGGTGTGAAGTCTGGCAGAAAAATTATTTGTAGAAAACCCGCAAGTATAAAGATGAGGCCGACGATTAAATAAATGTTCAGCCAGCTTGTAATTTTGTTTTTGGCGATTGTATTTGAGGTAACTATGAAAATGAAAAAGTAGAGAATAAATCTCGCTAAAAAGAGCAGCGAGATCAGAACTTCCTTTTGGGAAAGGTTTACTTTGGCAAGAGTTGTTGAAGCGAGCGCGACCAGACTAAAGATTAGAACTGGTAGAAATACTCTTGGGTTGAGCTTTAAAGATTTTCTAATAAGAAACGTGTGAACGAGAAAGACTATAACTGTAACAAAAATAAAAATGTCGGAAAGCGTTATGTACGCCGCACCTTCAGAGATGGGGATCCTGATTAGCTGACCGGGAATGATAGACGCAAGGGACAATATAAGAAGGAGTTTTACGATATTCATTTATTTTTGACGAAGTGGGCAACAGAGGATTCGAACCTCTGGCCTCTACAGTGTGATTGTAGCGCTCTAACCAACTGAGCTAGTTGCCCCTTGATGGCACGATGAATATTAACATAAAATATTTAGCATGAGTTATCAGGAGGGGTTTAAATTATTCGTTAAAGAGGCAGTCCAGACAGTTGCCATCACCCTAGTAGTTCTTTTTTTCGTCTACAACTTCCTCGTCCAACCCCACAGAGTTAAAGGCGATTCGATGCTCCCAAATTACCATGACGGCGAGTTGCTGTTAACGGAAAAAATCAGTTATAGATTTGGTGACCCTCACCGGGGAGACGTTATCGTTTTCAGGGCGCCCGTTGGAAGAAAGGTTGACTTTATTAAGAGGATCGTCGGTCTTCCTGATGATACTGTTTCTATCCAGGATGGGAAGGTGCTAATTAATGGGTCGGAGCTGAAGGAGCCTTACGAAACCCAGCTTACACAAGGGAATGACACGGTTCAACTTTCTGACAATCAATATTTCGTTCTGGGAGACAATCGCAATTCTTCTTCGGATTCAAGGAGCTTTGGTTTAATTGATAAGGAAAGTATTAGGGGAAGAGTTTGGGTCGTTTATTGGCCGCCTACCGGCGATGGGGGTTTTAGAACAATTTCAAGAGTTAACTACTAAATCCCTGATTCTTTTTATTACTTCCGAAGTTTTTTCTACGTTGCCTTTGATGACTATTAGCATCTTACTTTCCACCCTGGATTGGCTAATTTTGACGGCCGCTTTCACGTCACCGTTAGAAAGTTTTTGCGTTAGATCCGCTTGATATTTATCTAGCTCTTCGTTTTGGAGTCGGAGAGCCGGCTTTTGTTGTTTTGGGGCAATATTTTCGCGCGCTTTCAATTTTCGGGCAAGTTCCTCCGCGCCTCTTACGGAAAGATTCTGCGACAATACCATTTTATACGCTTCGACAATTAGATGAGGGTCTTCGAGAGAAGAAAGCGCGCGGGCGTGGCCTTCGGTCGTCGCGCCAGAAGCAAGGGCATCTTTGAGCGCATCGGGGAGGGTCAAAAGTCGTAAGCTGTTGGAAACGTAAGGCGCACTTTTTCCAACTTTGACTGCGATTTCGCCTGTCGAAAGGTTAAATTCATCCATCAGTCTTCTGAATGCTTGTGCCCGCTCGAGTGGATTGAGGTCGACTCTCTGGACGTTCTCGATGATGGCCATCTCGAGCATTCCCTGAGGAGTTGTTTCTTTAATAATTACAGGGACTTTAGAAAGACCGGCAATTTTACTTGCTCGCCACCTTCTTTCGCCAGCAATTATTTGATAACCGGCAGGGGTTTTGGCGACGACGAGTGGTTCGAGAACTCCGTTTTCACGGATTGAATCTACAAGTTCTACAAGTGAGTCGGTTGTAATTAGCCCACGCGGTTGGAGAGGGTTGGGCTGAAGCATATCGATGTCGATCTCGAAAATTTGGACTTCTTCCATGGTTTTGCAGACTTTTTAAGACTGCGAGACGAAAACGTACTTTCGGCCTAGCTTTTGCTTAAATTGGACTGTGCCTTGGGTAATTGCGAAGATTGTGTGATCTCGGCCGATCATTGTTCCTTCGCCTGAATAAAACACCGTGCCTCTTTGTCTGATTATGATGTTGCCAGGAATAACTTTTTGACCGGCGTAAACCTTTACACCCAGTCTTTTACCTGCCGAATCCCTGTTTTTAGCGGTCGCGCCGCCACCTTTTTTATGAGCCATTTTAGTCTCCTACGGAGAATTTTTAATTTCTAAATAATTCTCTAATTCCCAATTTTTAATTTTTTTAGAGTAATTAGAGTAATTAGAGTAATTCGGTATGATTCTACCGTCATTTTCACGCTCTGTCAATGACATACTTGTGACACCTTTTGATATGTTAAGCGGAGATTTTTTCGATCAAAACCTTTGTTTTTAAGTGTCTGTGACCTGAAGTTCTCGTGTATCTGGACTTAGATTTAAATTTAACGACCCTTATCTTTTTATCCTTGAAGGTTTCTATGATTTTGCCTTGAACGGAGGCTTTTGCTACAGCTGGTAATCCTACCAGGATTTTGTCTCCACCGACCATTAAAACTTCGCCGAAGCTGACTTTGCCGTCTTTTTCGCCTTCGAGCTTTTCGACTGCTAACGTTTGGCCTTCTTCGACTTTATATTGTTTTCCGCCAGTTTTAATAACTGCCCATGTGCTCATTAACAGAGGATTTTAACATCTGACGCGCTTTTTTGCCAACTTA
>JANLHP010000029.1 GCA_024654445.1 Candidatus Curtissbacteria bacterium
GAATTTTATTTAATCGAAATGGCTTCTTAACCAATTTAAAGTTAACTTCCCTCGGTATTGTCCTCATATCTTAAGGTTATACGAATATAACCCAAAACACAAGGATGTTCACCGATATAGTTGGTTAAACTTCCGACATTGCTGTCGGAGGGGACCATTACAATCCCTTTTGCTACCCAAGCTTTCGTTCATCAGCGTCAGTAAACTCCTAAAGATCTGCCTTCGCCCTTGGTGTTCTTCTCGATATCAACGGATTTCACCCCTACACCGAGAATTCCAGTCTTCCCGAAATCACTCTAGCCAAATAGTATGACCCGCAGTTTCCCGATTGAGTCGGAAGATTTCACGAATCACTTATCTGGCCGCCTACGACACTCTTTACGCCCAGTAAATCCGGATAACGCTTGCACCCTACGTATCACCGCGGCTGCTGGCACGTAGTTGGCAGGTGCTTATTCTCAGTCCATTATGAACTGCAAAAGGAGTTTACAACCCGAAGGCCTTCTTCCCCCACGCGGCGTCGCTGGATCAGACTTTCGTCCATTGTCCAAGATTCCCGGTTGCTGCCACCCGTAGGTGTAGGGACCGTGTCTCAGTTCCCTTGTGTCTGGCCGACCTCTCAGTCCAGATACCCGTCATAGCCTTGGTAAGCAGTTACCTCACCAACAAGCTGATAGGACGTAGGCCGCTCACTCGGCGGGCGGTTAAGCCCTTTACTCTTACGAGGTTATGCAGTATTACCCCTCCTTTCGGAAGGCTATACTCCACCAAATGGTACGTTCCCACGCGTTACTCACCCTTCCGCCACTACCTTGCCCGCAGGGCAAGGTTACAAATTTGAACTAATCGAACAACTAATTCGTACAAATTAGAAGTCATTCGTTATCATTTGTAATCTTGTCCTTTGGACAAGATCGTTCGACTTGCATGCCTAAGGCACGCCGCCAGCGTTCATCCTGAGCCAGGATCAAACTCTCAAAAAAAATTCAAAATTACTTTTGAAAATCAAAGTTATGATCTTACTCGATTTACTCTTTTTAGAATTGTACGAAGATCATGGTTTTTAACCATACTCTTCAAACTTTGCAAAACTTACGTCTTGCATATTTTGGGTACCACTTTTCAGAATTCAAAGTTTTGCAAAAGAAAACTGCAGTCCGCCAAAATTCGCTCTTTGTGTCGCGTACGAATAGTACAAAAAGACACAAAGTAAGAATAGGTGGGCAATTTTCCCTTTGCATTAGACAAAGAAAAACTGAAGAGTGGATTTATTTTCTCTTCAGTTGTTAATGTGCAAAAACAAGTTGTAAACAAGGCTTTCCAGGCCTTGGCCACCCGTTATGGTAGCGAAAGCCATTCTACCTTCCCCGGGCACAAGTTGTCAATGTGTAGCTTTCGAGTCAAACTTTTATAGATTTGAACCTAAATTGCTCACTTGACAACGATAGTAGCAACAACTTATCGTTAAGTTAATGCCCAATATAAAAGTCAAGCGCGGATTTACCCTCATCGAACTGCTCATCGTCATCACAATTATCGGAATACTTGCAACAATAGCAATCGCCTCTTTCAGTAGCGCTCAAGGAAAAGCAAGAGATGGTCGCAGAAAAGGTGATCTTGACGCTCTTAAAAAAGCGTTTGAACTCGCCAAAAGCGATAGCACCGGCGGATTCTACCCGCAACAAATGAACACAGCGTCACTTGAAACTCCAGGTTACATTAAAAAGATTCCCACAGATCCGCAAGCACCGTCCGCAACATATGTCTACACACCAGCACCAGCAGCTTGTACTACTGCTTGCACGAGCTATACACTTACCGCCTGTCTTGAAAACGGTAACGACAACTCCAAAGATGCCGTCAAAGCCGGTTGCGCAAGCTACGCTGCTAGCTACACAATAAGCAATCCTTAATTCTACAAACGCTTCTCTAAAAATTGTATAGTATAGTTAATGCCCAACATTAAGCGCGGATTTACCCTCGTCGAACTTCTTGTAGTTATTACCATTATCGGTATTTTAGCCACCATTGGTACGGTTTCTTTCACAAAAGCTCAGCAAAAAGGAAGAGATTCAAGAAGAAAAACAGATCTCGATAGCATTCGGAAGGCTCTGGAGTTGAAAAAACTTGATTCCGCGGGGGCATTCTATTATGCGCAAGACCTCAATTCTCTCGACCCTCCGGAAGGAAATTACATAAAGCAAGTTCCCGGAGACCCCAGAAACAGCAATTATATATACGCACCAACGTCATCATCTGGCGGAAGTTGCTCAACAGACTGCGTAACCTACACACTCACAGCCTGTTTGGAAAATGGAACTGACACCCAAAAAGATCCGGATAAGGTAGAAGCTTGTACAACAGATGCCAGCTACACAATAAGTCCCCAATAACTACTTTTCGATCGCCCGATAAAGCACAATCGCGAGTGAAACCATTACATTTAAAGAAACATTCACTCCGTATATAGGCAACTCAACAATCACATCAGCAAGATCAAGTACTCCGCGACTCACCCCTGTTGTTTCGTGACCCACAATAAAGGCAATCGGCTCACCATAGTCAAAAGTGCGGTAGTCAACGCTCTTCTTGTCCTGTTCGATCGCGACAATTTTTATCCCCGGAACTTGCTTCCTTAGCTTTAAAATGGCAACCTTGGTAGTTCTTACATGCTCCCAAGGAACCCACTTATCTGTTCCGACTGCGGCCTTAGTAATTCTGTGATAAGGAGGCAGAGCAATGTTGTTGCCGCAAAGATACACCTTTGAGGCCGCTACAGCGTCTGCAAGCCGGAAAATTGACCCGATGTTGTAAGTATCAAGTATGTTGTCGCAAATAATATAAATCTGCCTGCGTTTTACCTTGGCAAGTTGCGACTCAGTAGGATCACTTGATCTTAATTGTGCAGCTTTCAGTTTCACGCACCAATTTTACCAACAATTTGCGCTAGATACTAAATTTCCTATACAATCCGCGCACCTCTGACTCTCGGATCTTTAAAACACCTTCTGCTCATATTTATTAGTTCGATAGTTCGAACTATCGAACCGTACTTCCCCACACAAATACAACTTATAGAAATCAGCAGCAAAAAAACCTTTACCTATTTAAATCGGCCGCGCCAGAAACTATAATTCAAGCATGTCTCCCGATCGAAATCGAAATCATAATGTAGTGGAAACAGAAGGAATGAGAGATACAAAAATCGTTTCCTTTCCAGCTAAAAAACCTCGAGTAATAAATAAAGAGTTAGGACTCGTAGGATGGTGGGGGCCGGAAGGGTTCATTCTGGATGTGTATTGCGACAGCAACGTGGAAATTACTCGCAGTAAAAAACTCCCATTCGTCCCATTTCAGAAAAAGGACAGGCCTGATGGAATTCGCAGATTCAGTTTTTGGCCAAAAGAGGGCGAAACATTGTTTATCGGAGACAGATATGTCATTTCAGAGATAACTTATCACGAAAATATGCCCCCTAGCGCATATGTGTCTTCTACTCAAGATATTCACGTTAAAAAGTACGAAGAGCCACTAGAAGTAAGAAATGTGCTGCGGTCTATGAACTAAGACTTTTTGAGTGGGTACTCGGATGCTTCTGTTATTTCAAGTTCAGGCACCTTTTTGTATTTGTCATTCTTAACCAAAGCCGGTTTTCCGTCTTTTTCAACAACATAATACGCGAATCCTTGCATTTTTTTAACCGCTTCGTAATCCGCATGCCCAGGCAAAGAAACCGGATCTACCTCTTCAAAATTTACAGGTGAATCGTCTGCCGTTACAAAATAAGTTTCGGAAATATTGGCAACCAAATGTCCCCAGCCGCTTGGGATAAACAACGCATCCCCTGGTTTTACGTGTACCGCATACATCGCTTCGATTTCATCGTCAACAGGGTCCCCTTGATCCTCTGCCCTCTTCTGCAATACCACTATCCCTTCTCCAAACAAAACCCAGTACGTTTCGTCTAGGTCTCCAACGTGATAATGCCCATAAGTCTTGATATATTCGTCTCCAATTTTCCCAGGCTCCCAAATTGTAATGTTCCTCTGATCGCTTCCCCCACGAACCATGTGGTAATGAACCTCAGGACCTTCAGCGTCCTGATTTTTTAGAACGTCCATCATCTTTTCGTGAGTTCTCGATGCGTAATGTTTGCCCGTGTAGTCTGTCATTTGTCTGGATTCCATCCTCTGTTGGGATCAGCTCTCATTTCTGCGGTTTCATCGGGCCTATTATAATCGTCTTCCAACCTCTCCGTCGTTCCATCGCCTTCGGGAGACGATGCTTCATGGATATCGCAGTCAGTTATCCCAACTAGTCTATGTTTTTGGCCAATGACAGAGGTAAACCCTTCCCCCAGATTAAGTTCAGTTTCGATCATTTCTCCAGTTGCGTCTTCCCAAATAACTTTTGCTTTACCGCTTACAACCACCCATGATTCAACTTTCCCTGGAGATGTCTCCCCAGGCAGATGCCTCTGTAACGAAAGTCTTTTGCCGGCGTCAATATGCAAGTTCTTGAACATGTAAGGCAAATCTTCAGTCACATAGTGGTCCTCATAACCCCAAGGCTTCAGCACCCTTTTTACAAAACCTTCTGTATTGATTTTCAACATTTCCGCAGTCACTTCCACAGGATTTATATTTTAGCAAAAAGAGGTACAAAAGTCAGATAAGAAATTTATTCAAATCCTTTTCTTTCTAAGTAATTAAATAATTTGGTTACGACTTTCTTAGGATCACTAGAAAGAACCACCGCTCCTTGCATTTCCATGAAACCCATATCCGCTGTTGGGGAGGCAGAGCTTCCCCGGTCTACGAAATAAAACATAGGCTTAAAATCTGACCAATAACCACCCTCACGTGCCCTTCCGTAAGGAGGCATGTAGAAATAAGTATTGAATTCCCTAACACCTTCCTCTTCACGGTCCATCATAAATTCAACCACACCCCAAGATACCTGCATCATCCTGAGGCTTACAAAGTGATCAGTAGTATTGTTCCCGATCACTAGAACAGATCTTTCTTTCGCAGGCGTGAGAGGCATAACAACCCACAAACCATTTCCAGCCATTTCATCCTTAAAATGTCTTGCCAGCCCTAATTCTTCGTGAACCTTCAAAACATCTCTCAAGTACTCTCTGCCTTCGAATTCTCGAGCGTAAGTCTTCGCAGTTTCATGAAACCTTTCATACTCACCTTGCTGCAAGCTCCCTCTATCTAAAAGTGCCTGAGAATGTTGATGCACCTGAGACGCGCCAGCCTTATATCCAAAATTCATTCCCCAAAGTAAATTAACTGCTTCGGAATCACTCTCGTTAACAGCGCGTCCAAAAGCCATCGCCTTATAAAATTGATTCGCAAATTGCCTGCCATCAAGATCGTAAGGGTTATGAGGACCAGCCATCATCATATTGTATTCACCCATTTTTGATACATTTGGAAACGCCGTCAGACCTTCCAAGTTCATACCCGGACTGAACTGGTCATACGGAGTATTGCCCTCGCTGGCACAAAGATCACAGTTATCCCTCCTGGCTTCGATATCATCTTCAAATCGGCTTGTTCCTGCTCTAACCATGGGCCTGTTTGCTCTCAGAGGATTATAAACAGCTGCCTTTTTGGAGTATCTATCGATAATCCTCACGGTCCATTGACCCTCCACAGCATCCACAACATCTCTAAGATCATCACTTTCTACTGCCCCACGAAAAAGATTGGCCACTCTTTCTTGCATCGGTGCGGGAATCGTCATACGTCCTTTATTGCGCGGGTTTCCCTCGTTATCAAACCTACCATCGACCAATTCGTACAAATTATGGAAAATTTCTTGTGATTCAGAGGATAGCAGAGCAATGGCCTCTCTTAAATTAGTAATAGGAATTTCTTGAATTCTTCTGCGGTTTTCGACCTCGGAAACTACACCAGTATAAGAAGGGGACGTTTCTGTTGTCATATAGGAGTCCTATTAATTTTAGGTCTCCGTGAAAAATTTAGGCTTGACAAAATTCGGACAGAAGTTAGTGACCGTATCTGCGCTGTCGTCTGGAGTAATCAGCCATCGCGCGCTTAAGTTCCGCTAAAGAAAAGTCTGGGAAATATTGCTTGGAAAAATAAAGTTCCGTATAGACAGTCTGCCAGGGCATAATTCCGGAAGTTCGCTGTTCGCCGGAAGTTCTAATCAAAAGATCAGGATCATCGAGCCCTGCTGTTTCCAGATTCGCGGTAATAAGTTGTTCATCAACTTTTGAAGATTTTACACCTTTTTTAAGAATTTTCCGGAAAGCTCTGATTATTTCGTCGCGTCCGCCGTAATCGATACATATGTTAAGAACATAATTCGAGTTCTTTGCTGTCGCATTTTCCATATTTTCCAGAATCCCCCTTAGCCTTGCAGGTACCCTATCGCGCCTACCGAGCCAATGAAACCTTACGCCTTCTTTTACCAACTCCTTCAAGTGTTTTTTGAAAAATACTGAATACAGCCTCATTAAATACTTGACCTCTTTGTCTCCTCGACCCCAATTTTCCGTAGAAAAACCCCACAGAGTAAGCGTTTTTACACCCAAACCACGAGATCCACGGACTACATCCATAGCCGTTTCTATGCCTTTCTTGTGGCCTTCGATCGGCTCCAGACCATGAAGTTTTGCCCACCTGCGATTTCCGTCGGGGATTATCACCACGTGCCGAGGTAAAACTTTTTGTGTTGTTGGCTTAGACATTAAATTTGAGCCTGCACCAGCAGGCCCTTTAGCAACTCAAAGGATATCAGATAGTAAGGCATCTTTTCAACTTGCATTCTTCCCGTCACTTGGTCCTGTTTATGACAAAGTCCGCAATTTGGCCAAAAAGTGCCCTTTTAGCTTGATCGTTTGTAATTTTTCCTATTTCCTTCTTCGCAAGAGAAATTAGCCTCCTATTCTCTCGTTTACACCAGTCAAGTGCTCCACTTTTTGTAATTATCGCGCCAACTCTTTCAAGATCTTTATTTTTTGCGGCTTCATTGCCCCAAATTTTATCAAGGTCATCGCGATCTCTACCTTTTGCAAGTTCTTTTGTCTTATGAATCAAAATCGTATTTTTCCCCTCCCAAAGGTCCGACATCGTAGATTTACCAAGAACAGCCTCGTCACCGAAAACCCCTAAAATATCATCTTGCATCTGAAACGCAAGACCAGCCGTTAACCCAAAAGCTTCGATCGCTTTCAGTTGTTTTTCCGCCGCTCCCGAAAGAATTGCGCCTAGCGTCAGAGGGCCTACAAAACTATACCTTGCAGCCTTCAAATCCGCCACTTTTGTTACATCCGACAAGCTTGCATCAACATAGCCGTATTCCACGTCTAAAATTTGACCATACGCAGTTTCCAGAATAACTTTGGCAAGCTCCTTTTGACACAAAATCTTTAAATCTGAAGTAAAGTCGGAATTACTTACAAGATCGAATAATTCAATGGCAGCTATGTCTCCTGCAATTATCGCCATACTTTCACCGTAGTGTTCATTTACCCCTTGAAGCCCCGTTTGCCTATCGAAACTCGTACGAAATTGGGGCGAAGTGGGGCCAAACTTTTTGCCAAAGATTTTATGCACGGTCGGTTTTCCTCTTCTTAAAGTTGCCCTGTCAATAATATCGTCATGAATTAAAAAGAAACTCTGAGTCAACTCAAACGCCAAAGAAATCGGCAAAATCTTGTTTAAGTCTTTTCCCCCGCCTATTTGATAACCAAGCCATACCAAAAACGCTCGCATTTTTTTCCCTCTGCCGGAAAAATCTTGAAGTTTTTTATAAAAATCAGAAACAATCGGTGAATATTTCTTTGTAGATCGAATTTTAGCCTCGAAGTATTTTTTTGCGTAAATATCGTAGTGAGTTAAAAATTTATCAAGCTCTACTTTTAACAAATTGGGGCTATAACCTTCCAGTTCTTGAGCTGCAAGTCTTGTCCAAGGAGCATAACTTTTATGGTTCTTCTTCACATCCGAGAGGAATTCATCAAAAGAAACTTTCTTTACATCGTAGACCTCTTTATTATTAGGTTTGAAGTCACCATCATATTTGCCGACTAGAACAGCACAATGTTCGTTCTCACAATTTCCCCCATCCTTCGCAAAATAATTAAATGCTCCCACGTTTTCGATACGTACATGATCTATACCCATTTCCTTTTTTAAGGCGCGATCAGAAGCCTCCTGAAAGCTCTCATCATGCCCATCTACGTGAAGCGGGTGAGAAATAGCCGTTAAATCCCAATAGCCATCAAAAAGCCTATGTTTACGCTTCTGGAGGAGAACTTTATTACCCTGATCAAAAAGCAACGTTACAAACGCTCTGTGCCTTTTGCCTTTGCCAGTATGACAATGGTCATATGTGTCATAGCCTTTAAATTTGTCGTGATCGTCTACTAGAAGAAGTGTTTGTGCCCTCATTCAAATTATTTAGAAAAGCGCTGTCGCAAACTCTCTAAACTTTCTTCAGGAAGTGGGTATCTTGCATCCATTGGTTCACGTTTAACTTGCTCCTGATAAGATCTTGAAGCACTTGGACTCCTCGCTTCGATCCATACAGCTACTTCATCCATAAAACGATCCAAGACAGAAGCACCGGATGTTACCCCAACCTTACGAACACCTGTAAACCATTCGGGCATCAACTCATGTGGGTAATCAATAGAATATGAAGGAATTTTTAACCTTTCGCCTTTGCGTCTTAGCATCTGAGAATTATGACTTTCGGGAGACCCTACAACCAGTAAAAGCCCAATTCCAGATTCAACTAACTTCTCAACAGCTTTTTGTCTACTAAAAGTCGCGTAACATATACCGTTTCTGTCCGGTATTTCGATATCGGTAAACCTTCTGGCCAAGGTTTTTTCTATATCCACAACTTCGTCTGGCATCAAAGTTGTTTGGGAATACACAATACAGTCTTCTCCGGTTCCTATGTTCAATTTATTGATATCTCTGGCAGCATATTCCGCATCTATAAGGTCAACATTCGCCTCATCAACCTCGGACATTACTCCCACGGTTTCAGGATGACCCTCCTTACCAATATAAACGACATGTAAGCCTTGTGCTTCTGCCTCGTGGGCCATACTATGAACCTTAGTCACAAGTTGGCAAGTTGTATCGACAGTCAGAGATCCTTTTTCGCCTGCAATCCTGTGATGTTCTGGGGTTACTCCATGCGCTGAAAACATTACGATTGAGCCGTCAGGAACCTTCGACCAATCGTTGTTAAAAACGTTAAGTCCGCGACCGGAAAGTTCTGAAGCAATTCGTCTATTGTTAACCACAGGCCAGTTTGTATATACAGGCTCTCTTCCATCCACAATGCTTAATACTTGATCAGTAGCGTCAAGAGCCATGTTTACACCAGCGCATGGTCCACGATTACCAGCAATAAGTACCTCTTCGACACCAAAGCTTGGCATTTCTTGTGATTGGGTTGAAAGTTCAGGACTCATTTTTCGAATTTGAAGCCTAATTATACACCAAAAGCACTAAAAAAAGAGAAATTTGCAAAAAAACCTTATAATTCCTGGCATGCAGACAGAAAATTACAGAAGTTGGCTTGATTACTATAGACAAAAAGGCGAACAGCCAGAGGATTTAAGAACAATTAGCGGCTATGACCACCCTTTGGCTCAACTCACAGAAGATGGGCTCGCAGATCTTAAAGCACAAATTGTCACACTTCTTAGGATTCAGCCCGGAGATCGAGTGTTAGACCTAGGAAGCGGCGCCGGACTTATTACACGAGAACTTATTTCTGCAACAGAAAATATCACAGGTTTAGATGCAAACCACGAAATGATAAGACACTCACCCTATTACATAAGAAATGTCGTTGGGGCAGCAAACTCGTTACCCTTTCAAGATGAAAGCTTTGATAAGACACTCTGTCATTCTATCTTTCAATACTTTCCTGACCTTAATTACGCTCGAGATGCAATTAGTGAGGTTATGCGCACACTTTCGCCTGGTGGATCATTCTTAGTAATGGATCTCCCAGACCGAGCAAAACAGGATGAATATACACAATTAAAAGGGCCTGAAACACACAATTTAACACGTATTTTCTACGACAAATCTTGGTTTAGTGAACAATTTCCCGATGCACGAATTTTTGATCATTCGTTAAGGGATTATAAAAACGCCGATTACAGATTTAACGTTCTAATATTTAAATAAATCTGGGTTTTTAATAAGAAACCTTATCTCGTCTAGGCCCCAAGGAGTGAAATTATTTTTGCTAAACTTTCCAAGCTCTTTTATATCTACGAATTTCCCCTCTTTAACCTCTTCCTTGTTTAAATTAATTTCACCTTCGTAGTTGGCAAGATAAAGCTCAACAAGTTCGTATTCCTTAACTATCTCTTTACCCTTTTTGTACTCACTCTTTTGAATATGTTTCGGTCTAATTAATCTCACCCTAGCCTTCATTGAAAGCTCCTCAGATAATCCTCTTTCAGCTGCTTGCCTAAAAGTCTCGCCAGAAACTAAATGCTCCGATGCGCTAACATCCCAAAAAAGCGGAAATGCAGACTTTTTTGCACTTCTTTGTTGCAAAAATACCTGTCCCTTTGAATTAATTACGAATATATTAACAGCTGGATGAAGCAAACCAATTTTGCACGCTTCACTCCTACTGCTCTTACCCAACCTTCTACCCTTTTCATCTACTATATCAATGATTTCATCGGGCATTTGTTGTTATTTTAGGTGAATAATTTATAGTCATCAAACTTATGCGTAAAACCAATATCAACAGAAACATCCAACAACCCTTGTGGGGTATTAACCCTTACCCCAGGACTGTCGGTAACCACGCCAATAACTTGAAGAGACAACCTTCTTTCAGAAAAAGCCCTCTCTATCGCCTCAAGTGAAGATCTTTCAAAAGTAAATAGTAACTGAATATCCCCTGCTGGTCTTGAAGCTAACATGAAATTGGCTACTCCACTCCTCTTATTCTGTATCGGGATATCTTTATCATTTATCAAATAGCCCAAACCACTAGGACTATTGTCGTATAAAGTTTTTACAAGTCCATCAGGAAGATCTGTACAGCTGGTAACACCACCCACAGCAGCCAAAACCTTGCCAGCTTCAATTGGTGCTGGTTGTCTGAGCATATTTCTAAAACCCACGGATACATTATTCTCATACTGTCTATAGCCGTAATTAAATCGGTCTAAATAACCCGTGACAGCCACTACGTCGTCTACCCCAGCTCTTCTTCGCATCAAAACGTTTTCTTTCTTCACCTTACCAATACTCACAACCGAAAGACTAAATTCACCCGCAGAATTTGTGTCCCCACCTAGTATTACAGTTCCAGCGTCATTAACCGCTTTTTCAATACCTGTATAAATTTGTTGCATCTCTTCTATATACTCCCTTGAAACCGAACAGGAAACGAGAACACCTGTAGGATTCCCCCCACAGGCAGCAATATCACTTAAACTAAGTGCTGCACAAAAATAACCCACTTCAAACGGAGGCGCATTTTGGGGGAAATCAACCATTTCCGAAGAAGTATCTACAGTGAGTAGAAGATAATTTTCAGGATCTCCAATATCTATTACTTCACAATCATCGCCCATCCAGTCGCTCACCAATCCCGGGGGTTTTTCGAACCTTTTTCTTAGACTATCAACAAATTCTCGTTCGTTCACATCTTAACCCTTAGGCAGATACGATCTACACCACTGGTCTGAGGCACATTCATCTTCAATAATCGCCTGTTTGTTAGAACAGCCGCCTTCAACAAAAAAATTAAGCTTGGTTCCTCACAAACTATTCTCGACTTATAGTCCACATCGTAGTCAATAAGAGCCTTAGCTCTAAATTGTGAGAAGGAACCTTTTAGCTCAGCAAATTCAACCATGTGCAAATAATAATCTAAACCACTAAAAATTTACAAATAGATTATAATAGCAATCTTAATGGAGCTTCAACGAAATAAAGCTGAACAGGAACAGAAAGAAGGCGCTATCGTCATTTTTGACGTAGATAATACTCTTTATCAAGGATTTACTTTACTTGCATTTTCCAAATTCCTTAGAGATAAAACCCTAATTTTAGACCCCGCTCTCGATCAAATAACAGAGGACAAAAGACAATATGACGATGACGAAATTAATTATGATACTTTTGCCAAAAACGTTGTAAACCATTTCTATCAAGCATTAAAAGATAAGCCTCAATCTGCTGTCCTGGAAGCAGGCAAAGAATTCCTACCTGGATATTTAAACGACGTTATGCCATTCACGCAAGATTTGATTGAGATTATGAGATCTCAAGGAGAATTATATGCAGTCTCAGGTGCGCCCTACGAAGCATTTCTGCCTTTTGCAGAAAGATTCAATATGCCTTCGAATAATTTATTTCTCCTGCAAGGAGAAGTCGTAGACGATAAATATACTGGTAACGTAAGAGTCAACATGGCTTTAGAGGATGAAAAACGAAAAATTGTTACAAATATTATTGGTTCTGGGTTCAATTCTCTAACTTCTTTTGCATTTGGTGACAGCAAAGGAGATTTACCAGTCCTAGAAATCGTTGATAATAGATTTATCCTTGAACCAAAACCAGAAATGATGGAGGAAATCGAAAAACGAGGCTGGAACGATTCAGTCGTCAGAAGAGACAATATCATCTCCAGAGTCACTCAAAAAATAGCTGAAATCAGAAAGCTCGAGGCTTAAAATTCAAATTATAGAAAACCCCTCGAATTCATCACCCTCATTTAACCAATCTTCCTCTACTCTGTCCACATTTGCCATAGGCGGGCCTTTTTTGCACCAATCTACAAATTGTTTAAGCTTCCCCTCGTCTCCCTGAGCGACAATCTCAACCGATCCATCCTTGTTGTTTCTCACCCATCCAACCAAGCCTAATTCATCTGCCTCTGCTTTGGCATATCTACGAAATAAAACGCCATGAACTTTTCCGTAAATTTTAAGATTGACCATTTTTTGTACTATTCCTTGTTTTATAACCGATTCGGCCTACTGCTTCCTGTGCTGGGTCAAAACCTGCTTCTTGGACAACCTTTCTCCAACCTCCCGGATAATCTTGAATTCTTTCACATAAAACAGGGTGATGAACGTCTAAATATTTACGGTTAATAGGAAAACCCGCTTCTTTCATAGTGTATAAAGCCCCCGCCATTATCCCAATCGTCCATTTTCTTCCAGAATTACGCTCACCCGTTTGATGAGAATGACTTACTTGTTCAGCACCCACAAACTCGCCTCCAAATCTACATGTGTTTTGTTGACAAACTTTACGCCTTCGACCTCAAGCCTCTTCCTCTGTTCATCAGCTCCATCAAAAGCGAAATTCGGCGCGAGCCTTCCTTCGCGGTTAACTACTCTATGACAAGGAACATTTGACGAATCAGAATTTCGGCCGTTGGCATGTAGCGCCCACCCAACCTGCCTTGCAAGCCTTGGGTTACCTAATTTCGTGGCTATTTCGCCGTATGTGGAAACTTTACCTTTGGGAATTTTCTTCGTTATCTCCCAAACCTTCTGATTGAAGTTCATGGTTATTTTTGACTCTGTTTTTGATATTTGTGCCATATTTTTTACTTGTATAACCAATTAAATCGATTATTAATCTAATCCTTGTACGGAAGTAATAAACCAATATACCAGCAAATACAATCCATGCAACTATCGAAAATCTGTTTAACCATCTTTCAATAAATTCCCTGTCTCCCCCGACCACATAGCCACCAAATACCCATATCGATGTCCATATCAAAGCGGAAAAAGCTGAAACTATCAAAAATTTCCAATAAGGATATCTCGTTACGCCGCAAACAAGCGCGACCCAGGCTCGTGAAACGCCAGAAAATCTACCCGCAAAAATTGCCCAAATTCCGTGCTTTTTAAGAAGCGGCTCAACTGTCGCAACCGGCCTAGCAAATAAAGGTTTTTTATCCAAAAGCCTACCAGTGTGCTTGCCTATAAAGTAATCAAAATTGTCACCAATAAGTGCACCAAGAGTTGCAAGAGCAATAATCACACCTATATTGGCATCGGTTGACCTAGCTGCGAAACCCGAAAGAAAAATCAGCGTCACCCCTGGAAAAACGAACCCCAGAATAACAGAATTTTCCAAAAATGCACCGATTGGAATAATTAGAAGTCCCCACCTGATAATGCTGTACTCAACTAAAGCTATAAGATCACTAAACGATGGCATGTTAGTTAAACTGATTCATTGTTGCATTAACTCCCTCACTTATAAAAGATTGTACGGCACCATCCGCACGCGTAATAACTTCAGACAGCTTCTTCTTTTCATCCGTAGTAAAATCAGAAAGCACATAATCGCTAGGCTCCCTTGGACCACCTTCAATATCTCTAGGATGACCTATTCCTATTCGTAGCCTAGAAAAATCGAGCGTTCCCAGCGATTCAACAACAGATTCAACTCCGTTATGTCCGGCGCTAGATCCATTGAATGTGATCCTAATTTTGCCAAAATCCAGATCCAATTCATCGTGAACAACCAAAACGTCTTTAGCCTCGATCTTAAAATAATCAGCAGCTGCCTTTACGGCTTCACCCGATTTATTCATAAATGTTGATGGTTTGATAATTACAAAATCAGAAGATTTGGCATAGTAGCAAATAAAATCGCGGCTGTAGCGCCACGAAAGAGCGTTTATGATCGCAAACATGTCGACAACTATAAAACCCAAACTATGTCGATTGTTTTTGAATTTTTCGCCCGGATTACCCAGACCCACGATTAATTTCATGTTGAAAGTTATTGAAACTACAGAAGTATCACTTTACCTGTCTTTCGGCAAAATCTCCTGCCCAAGGCCACTTGTAGATTTGACCTTGATAAGCTTTGATCATCGAAACTATCCAGACAATTATAACCGCAATCGAAATAAGCGTGTTGATAACGGTTGCCAAGAAGCCCAAAAAGCTTAAATTGCCAAAGATAATTCCAATTAAAATATTAAGGATAAAGAAAAAACCAAACACTACTGTCGATTGCATCGCGTGAAATCTTATAAACTTGTCATCTTTTTCTACGAGTAGAATGACAACTCCAGTTATAAAACCCAAGAAATAAGAAAGTGCCGCGACAAAATTTCTACTTTTATCACTTTGCGCCAATTAAATCACCTCCTTTACACTAATAAATTTAACTGCGATTCTTCGTCTTTTTGCCCAGAAACATCTGTTGTTCCGCTCCATATCTTAACAATACCAAATTTGCCATCGAAGCCGGGCTCAACAACGATTTCTCTACTCCTTACCTTGCCTATCGCCTCGCTTAATTTAGAACCACCAAAGCGGACAATCTTCTCAAGTTCTGCTTTAAGCAGTACGTTGAATTCACTCCCAAATACGTTTACAAGCGACATATACTGGTCGTTAACCTTTTGCGTTCCAACTCCAACTTCCAAAGCTTCCGCAATAATTTCATAAAGAGGAACCAAGGAAATAAAAGGCGGCCTTGATTCTCCGTCGGGGTATATCCACTTTACTCCATTCTTGTCTCTAGTTTCTTGTTTCTGATTTATAGTTTTAAGTTCTTCTACTCTATGCATTACACCAACAGTTAAACTACGACCACAAACAGAACATTTTTCTCCTTTTTCGCGAGTTTCAGCAGGGCTCAAACTGACATTACAATCTCTGTGACCTGTAAAATGATATTTTCCCTCTTCAGGATAAAATTCAATCGTAAAGGCAATACGGGAAGTGGACGAGCCAGAAATGGCACCATAAATTGCGTCATAACTAATGTTATTCGCTTCAAACACCGTCACTTCTCTACCCATTTTTTCTAGTGAATGAGCATCCGAAAAAGAAAGTATCGAGCGATTATCGAGATCTCCAACTTCCCAATTCATAGCTGGATCACTCGAAAGACCGCTTTCAATTCCGTAAATGTACTTGGCCATGTCACCGAAGCATTCTTCTACACTGTCAAAACCAGAAAAAGAACCATAGAGCGAAAACCATGGTGTCCACGCGTGAGCAGGAATAACAAGCGCTTTATCCGAAACTTCAAGCGCGATATAGGCTACATCCTTTGCGGATAAACCCACAATTGGCCTTCCGTCCGACCTTAAATTGACCCTCCTTTTTATAAGTTCGTTGTTAAATTTTTCAACATCAGAAAGCTTAGGAAACATCACAAGATTATGTATTCGTCTACCTTTTCCGCCTTGACTGTAAATCGAAGAAATCTCGCACGAAAGCAGGAAGAAGATCTCGCTAGCCGACTGTTCGTTGCTGACTACTGTCTGCTGCGGGCTATTTTCCGGCTGCTTTAATCTGTACAAACCTTCGGCCGTCTCCTCTAGCTGATTTTTAATATGGTCAAACCAAAAAGGATGCGTAAAATCGCCAGTTGCGAGAACAGAAATGCCCTTTAGCCGGGCAAACTGCGCCATATTTTGTAAATTCATCTGTTGAGAAACCGCCCTGGAGTATCTGGAGTGTAAATGAAGATCCGCAACAAACTTCACTGCTGCCTCATTTTGATCAAAAACAACCGACTTGTCAACAATGTTGTTATATAATTCCCTCTTATGGAAAGACCCGCACCAGACGTTGAAAAAATAGCAGAGCAAATGCTCAAATTTGCGAACATGGGAAACGAGTCAGGGGTAAATAATGTAATTCTAGAAGGAGTACCCAGCGTAAGAGGAGTACGTGAAGCCACATTTGGCTATTTTCCATTAGCATTAGGTAGAGAGGCTGCTACAGCTGTGGGGCAGGTTGAGCCAGATCTAGACTACGAAAGCTATTTAGAAAAAATATTAGCCATGGAAATATCACCAGAAGTTCAAGCTCTTACTCCCGACAACAAAAGGCAAAGAGATCACATGGAAAGATTTACTGTTCCAAATCTACTTCCATCTCATGTAATAACTTTTGGCCGCTCCGATGGTCAAGAGGTTGTTACTCTTCATATGCTTATTGGAATATCTCCCCGAACCGCATTGAAGGAAATGCAGAGAACAATAAAACAAGAACTGCAGAGAGCAAACTTTCACAAAAACTGACCTACTTCTTTTTCTTTAAACCTGCGTATTGGTTTGCGTATAATTTTTTGATCTCAGTCACAGTTGTTGCATCCTCTGCTCTTTTGTCATCGCCTCGGAACTTGACCAATCGCGGAAATCTCAAAGCGTACCCAAACCCGTCTTTCTCCCCAGCCGTATGAATTGGCCCCTTCGTAATTTCATCCGCGTAAATTTCCATAACAACCTTCGGTTCTACCCAATAACTAGGCTCAATTTTGGCGGTTACCCGCGCGGGTTTATGGCTAAGTTTCAACTTATTAGCAATTTTATTCACCTTTCTAAACTCATCATCTGTAAGCCCTGTACCAATTCTCGAGATCGTCTCGAACTTATCTTCTTTCTCGTTGTACACACCAACCAAAAGACCTCCAACGCCAAATTCCGTCCTCTTTCCGCGGCCGGAATAAACTCCCAGCAGTACACAGTCAACAGTATCTGTTAGTGCCCCCGCGCTTGCCCTTTTAAACTTCACCCAATGAAAACCACGGCCTCCGGCTTTGTATGGCGAATCGAGCTTCTTAAGCATCAGTCCTTCTAATCCTTCGGAAACTGCCTCGTTAAAAAATTCTGTGATCTGTTTTGCGCTGTGAAGAACTCTTTGCTCAGCCAATCTCACAACCAAATTATGCTCCATTGTCACATCTTCCAGCTTCTTTCTTCTTTCCGTCTGCGGAAGCTCCGTTATGTCGCGTCCGTTCAAATACAAAATATCAAAAGCGAAAAGCACCAGCGGCATATCCTTGGCCATCTGTTCTACTTCATACTTTCTTCTTCTCTTTGTCGTTTCCTGAAAGGGCAAAAACTCCTGAGTTACCGGGTTATAAGCAATCGCTTCACCCTCCAAAATCACGCTTTTCGCGTGAACCTCTTTCCTCACTCCTTCTACCAGGTCCGGAAACATGTGCGTCATGTCTTCAAGGTTCCTCGAAAAAAGCTCCACCTTGTCTCCGTCTTTATGGACCGCGATTCTAAATCCGTCGAATTTAGGCTCCGCGACAAATTTATCTCCAAGCCGTTTTACTGCCTCGTCAGCACTCGGTAATCGTTCCGCGAGCGCCGGCCTTACCGGCTTCCCAACTATCAAATGCACCTTCTTCAACCCTTCTTCTCCATGCTTAAAATAAGTTTCCGCAACATACCCCAAATCGCTGGTTTTGTTGTAAGCATCTTCCAAAATCGGCCGCAGCGATTTATCTCCCTTTTTGGCCAGAGAAAGCGCGTCCATAACCGTTGGATCACCAATTCCCAGCCTTAAAGTGCCCAATGGAATATTAACGACGTGTTTAACAGAAATCGGGTCTAAAGATTTCAAAATATCCGAAAATCCCGAAACTTTCTGGTCAACCGTTCCTTTACCAGAATGATTAGCGATCTTTAAAAGATCATTAAACACTTGAGTTACCGAAGGGTCACCTTTGTGTTTATGCTTCTGGGCAAGTTCCTGAGCAGCCAAACCCATATTCCCTTTTTTTCTGTAAAGCGCAACGACATCATCCTTTGACTCTCCGTAAGCCCTCCCAATAGCTTGAGCCACCAGCATTTCCGCCATTCCGATTTCTATTGGCTCAAAATATGGCGCCACCCTACCTTGAATCAGGTACATAATCTTCCCGATTTCGGCAGCCGAAGACTCTTTAAACAAGTTAGATAGAATATCGATCATCTCCAAGCGTTTGCTTGTTCCCTCTAGTTTTTCAAAACACTGCGCTAAGTTGGAAAACGTCATTTTAGAATATACACAGCTCCCTTTGTGGAACCTTTCTTCTTGATCAAGCCTTTTTTCTGCAAATCTTTAAGGTCGCGGAGTATTGTATCGTCGCTGTAATCTCGCAGCAAGCTTCTCCATTGTTTATTGCTGACGGACCCGTACTGCTCAATATACTCCACAAGCTTTAATTGCCTCTCGGAAAGCGCGATTTGTCCTGTCCTTCCTTTCATCCTAAGATCGAGCGACAGCTTTTGAACCTTTTCTTTAACTCTGCTTAGTTCTTCTGCCAATCCTTCACAAAAATACTCCAGCCACGGCGTCAACTCACGCTCACTCAAACTATCCACTTTCTGATTAGAAACAGACTGCAAAGTTTTGTAATACCTTGGCGCGTTTTTGTCGAAAAACTCCTCTAGCGAAAAGAACTTCTTGATGTCGTAGCCTTCGGCAAACAAAACCATCGTCGCAAACGCCCTCGCCGTTCTCCCGTTCCCATCGACAAAAGGATGGATAAACGCCAAGACATAATGAACAATTCCGGCTTTAATTACCGGATGAGTTTCTTGCCCGTCTGTAGAATTTAGCCAATCGAGAAATTCACCAACCAGATCTTTTACGTCACCCGCCTTGGGCGGAGAAAAACTAACTTCTCCGGTTTTAGAATTTTTAACTACAACTTGCGTACTTCTAAACTTCCCAGAAGCATCCGCTCTCAAAACCTTCTCTACTGTTAGTTTATGAATTGCCAAAAGGTCTTTTTCCGAAAATTTAGCCTTTTTATTCTTTGATTTGTCGATAAACTTAAGTACATTTCGATAATTCAAAACCTCTTGAATATCTCGGTCTCTCGCGTCAATTCCGATGTCCTTCCCTCCGGGCCCAAGGCCCTCTGGGCCGGCGGCCAAAACCGCCGCGACTTCACCCGTATCTAGCTCATTTCCTTCAATATGTGTTCCGTGGTGAACCGTGCGGATTATCGCCTCTTGCCTAAATTTAGCCTCATACGCAGGCACCAAAGGCGCGTTTTCAATAATTTCTTTGGAAGCTTCTATCTTGCCAATGTACTTGAGGATGGCGGAATTTATCGTGAATTTTGGGGAATACATATTAATCGTCATTGCGAGGAGAGAAACGACGAAGCAATCTCCTCCTCTGTCATCCTGAGTGCAAGGAAGGATCTAGATCCTTCACGGAGTTTATCTCGAGACTCTTCGCTACGCTCAGAGTGACAATCGAGAGGTTCAGAATGACACTAATGCGTTAATTATCGCATAATAACCGCAAAAATACAACTACAATTCTATAATCTTAGAAGTTTTGGCTAACTTTCTTGGAATAGAATTAGGCTCTGCTGCTGTGATAATCGTTTGTTGCTTATTAATAACACCCAAAACCGCTTCTCTGTGCTCCCAATCAAGTTCGCTAAAAATATCGTCTAGCGCCAAAATTGGCCTGTCCCCTCGTTTTGCGTTAAACAGCTCAAGCTCAGACAATTTTAAAGCAAGAACGGACATTCTCTGCTCTCCCCGGGACCCAAAATATTCCAGATTTTTGCCTCGAAACAAAAACTTAAAGTCGTCCCTGTGTGGCCCCGAAAGTGTCACACCGGCCGCAATATCGCGCTCCCTATTTCGCTCCAGCTTTTCGTCCGAAAGCACGCTTTCTTCAAGTTCCCATTTGTAAGCGCCTTTTTCTCCGTTAACGAAGTTTATAAATTCAAAAAATTCCTTCCGCTTTCTAGAAACTTCGCCCCCGTGTTCTAGTAATCGCTCGTCCCAAAAATCCAATTCAGTTTTCTTCGCTTTTCCTTCCTGAATCCTTTGCAAAACCCTATTCCTTCTAGTTACAACTTTTCCGTAGGCAGATATTGCTCTCCAGTAATCACGATCTAAAACCGAAAGCAAAATATCCAAATGGTGTCTGCGCTCCGAAGGAGATCCGCTAATTAAATCCAAATCACTAGGCTCAAAAACAATAACAGAAAAATGTTCGGTAAAATCAATCAGCCTCTTTTTAATTTCGTCTATAAAGTAAGCTTTCCTGACGAGTCTTTCGTCTACAACTTGCAGATTTATAGTCAATTTAACTTCTTCCTCTGAATTCTGCTTGGTATAACCTTCAATCTTTGCTTCAGATTGCCCAAACTTAACCAAATCCAAATCCGTATCGACTTTCTTGGCACGAGTCGCAGCCAAAAGCCCAACCGCTTCCAGCATATTGCTCTTACCGCTGCCGTTTTGCCCCACAACAACGGTCAACTTCGGATCAAAAACAAATTTTTTGGAAGAAAAATTACGAAAATTAGTTACGTGAAGATTTAAAATCTGCATCAGCTATTTTGCGAAAGCAAGTACAGCCCAAAGGCAGCCACGGTTGGAGAATCCTTAACTTCGCCATCTTTGATCATTTTTCGAAGCTTATCAAAGCTAAATGAGCCCACCTTCATATCAATTTCGGTAAGATCACGATTGAATTCACTTTGTTTGCAATCTTCTGCAATGTAGACAGAAAACTTCTGAGTACAAAATCCAGGCGCAAGATAAAGTTGACCTAGATATTTCAGTTCTTTTGCAATCAACCCGGTTTCTTCTTCCAGTTCCCTCAGAGCACTATGCGCAATGGACTTATCGCCTTCGAAATGACCCTGAGGAAACGCCCAAGAACGCGCGTCGACCGAAAGTCTATATTCATTAACCAAGTAAAACTTGTCTTCAACTTTAGGAATTATCAGCCCATAATCCTCTTTTTCGACAATACCGAAGTCGGTTTCTCTTCCAACTGGGTCGATAACTTGATCCAGCCTAACCTTCATCCAGTTATTTTCAAAAACCACTTTGCTAGATAGTTTTTTCCAAGGCTTTGTCATTTTAAACCTGACATTTCGGGCAAAAGTGAGCACTGCGCCCATCCATAAATTTTCTAACGATCAGTGTTTTACACCTTGCGCATGGCCTCCCTGTCATATGATAAGCCTTCACAAAGCTTAAAAATAAACCTTTTTCCCCTCCGCTATCTATAAATGAATTCGCGCTCGACCCGCCTTTTTCTATCGCCAGCTTAAGGCTGTCCTGAACTCCTTTATGTATTGCCTTAATTTCCGCATCACTCAGACTTCCAATTATTCTTGCGGGGTGAACTTTTGCCCTCCATAATCCTTCATCCGAATAAATATTTCCTATTCCGGAAACAAAACTTTGATCCATCAACAACTTTTTGATTCGAGCTTTAGGCTTTTTCTTCAGTCTCTCTTCAAATTCTTTATGAGAAATGGCCAGGGCATCCGGACCCAGCCTGCCCCCGATTGCGGAAGCTATTTTCTCCTCATCGCTTTCTACAAACCTCACCCAGCCAAATTTTCTTAGATCGTTAAAGAACAAGTAGCCCCTGTTTGTAAACTTAAAAGTTGCCCTCGTTGTCGTGTTTGGAGCTGGACGATTCAAGGGCGGAATTGGGTGCCCGCCGGCAATTCTCGTCTTCTCATCCTGATAAACAAGTTGGCCAGTGAGTTTAAGATGAATTAAAATTGTGAACCTGTTCGTGTTAATTAAAACTACCTTCCCACGTCTTTCTACCCCAGTAACCTTCGCGCCCTTCAAATTATCATCTCGATAATTTCCCCATTGGAACCCCTTTGGCCAATCAAACACGACCGACTTAAAAGTCAGCCCTTTGAGTTTTTTATTTAATCCGTTCACTATTACAGTTACTTCAGGCAACTCAGGCATTTCCTCGCAAGACCTCCTCTATTTTTGGATATAACTTTCTGTAATATTCTTGTGCCATTTCTGCACCGGCTATAACAAATTCCGGATTATTGTACGATTTAACCAAAATACCGGTTGGAAACTCGGCAGCTAGAACAAAATGCTCAACCTGAGTATCTACGATAGAAAATCCAGTTTCATCCTGTCTCAAAAGACCTCCTAAATGCTGTTCCGTCCTCATTTCTCCGGAAGGATCGTCTCGGGTATATTCCTCCAGATATAAAGCTCTATGCGCAACTTGAACTGATTCCAATACAACGGAAAATCCAGCACTAAAATCATGCATAAGAGCTCCGACCCATAATTTGTTACTGTCTATGCTCCCCAACATCCTTCTCTCAGCTAAATGCATCATATATGTGTAAGTCCCTAAATAAGTAGAGGTCACTGCAGCAGTAGTCCGAGGAAATCTTTCTACATTTTTTACAGATTTCACAGCTTCTTCAACATGCTCCCTGAATTTGTCTTCATCATCGAGTGTCTCGTCAATTGACCGTCTTATTGGTCCACTTAATTCTCCAATCGGACCAAGAGGGGAATCATCTAAAATCTCCACCTTCCCAATAGCTCGCCTCATAAGTTCGAAGCCAATTTGCTCTCTTAATAGCTCGTCGATATCAATTTGATCTCTAGGAAGTTCTGGCATATCTAGATCTCATTACTAATGAATCAAGTTGTGCTAAATCGTTTACACCATCAAGCGTCTTCAAAAGCTCAACACAATCACGGACAGCAACTTTAAAAGTGAAACTACTAACAGAATCGGGCTCTTGAGGAGATACTTGTCTTCTTGATTTGCAAGAAATCTCTACAATTTTAGCAATGATAGATGGTGGCATTTCCGCAGAATAACGGACTGTATCTATTGTCCCCCGCAGACTCTCGTAAAGATCTGTGAGCTTCTTTATGTTGAAACCTCTCGCGATCTCCATAGCTCGCTCCTCTTCTAACCATGTTGGCATCATAGTTGCTTCCTCCACACCTTCTACCTTATCCACATCCCTGTCATACGCACTTCTTCTATTTCTCCCTCGAAAAAAATCCGAGGGAGTCATTTCTATCGACAAAACTCTGTCAGAATTCGCCGGTACCCGTAATCTTCGAGAGACTTGATGATTTTCCCCAAGTGCTTCTCTTGTCTCTTCGATAACACGTTCCCACGAGATAACTAAGGGTTGGGTCTGTCTGAAATTTTCTTTGACGACAAAACATATAGCCGCAAGAGCTAGGGCCCCATCTTTATCAAATCTCTTTCCCGACACCATCTCGATAACCCCTTCTTCTATTGATTCTCTCTGGATTCTCACTGCTGCTGTTTTAGAAATCTCCAATTTGCCTTTTAAGATATAGGCCAACTCGAGTCTTGTACGAGAAGCGTCGGTATCCACTTTCGGCTCCAATTCACGTAATATTTCAGCGAGGCTACTTACTCGTTCGTGTTGTATTGATTCTGTTTGTCTAGTTGCTTCTACCATTTTTTTACCCTTTCTTATTCGAAGAAATTAACTTTTCTCTTAAATGATTCTATCTGGTGGGCGTGTCCAACAAAAATATTGTCTGGCAATTCGCCGAGGCCGAACCACTCCCACTCATAACATCTATCCGGCTCTCTCAGCTCTGGCTCGCCATCAACGTCATTCGCTAGAAATCCTATTTGGATGTAATGTTGATCATCTCTCGCATCATTAACCATGTTCAAAAATGTAAAACTTTGAGCAGATAAACCAGTCTCCTCGTCTAATTCTCTAGCCGCAGCTCCAACCATTTTTTCTCCTTTTTCAAGATGTCCACCCGGCAACCCCCAATCCCCATCTCCATACGCATTTTTTCTTTTCCCAAGTAACAACTTACCGTCACGAATAACAAATATGTTTATGCCTAATGGGAATTTTTCCCGCTCACTTTCCATTCTTCACTTTACTTTCTACAAATTCTAGAATTTCTTCTTTAAACCTTTCTTTGCCAAACTTCTTTGCGTGGCGTTTGATTGCGACTGAATCAAAAGTGCCTTTTTTCTCAAGCTTCATAAAGCTATTCAAAGCGCCAGTTAGAGATTCTACACTATTTTGTTCAAAAAAGACGCCTGTCTTACCATCAATAACAGTTTCCAGATAACCTCCGCCTCGGTAAGCGATAACCGGAGTACCACAAAGCATCGCCTCAACCGGCGTGATTCCAAAATCTTCGTCTGTCGCAAGCGCCAAAAACGCCCGTGCTCCCGCATACAATTTCGCCAGTTCACGATCGCTTACGTATCCAAGGAAGTCGACGTTTTTCCCGGCAATTTTCTTCATATTGCTTTCTTCCGACGCGTAGCCGGCCGGCTTACCAATAACTTTAAGCGGCACATTCAGTTTGTTTGCTGCTTCCACCGCAAGTTTTAACCCTTTCCCACCAACAATTCGCGAAACCACCAAGAAATAACCTCCGTCTACCGTCGACCGTTTACTGTCTACTGATTTTGCCTTTGGCAAATCAACAGGCGGATAAATAACATCCGCGTCTCTTCTGTAAAACTTTTTTATTCTCCTTGCGACGTTTTGCGAATTGGCGATAAAGTAATCAACCCTTTGCGCCGCTTCAAAATCGTAAATACGCATGTAGTGATTAATAAAAAGCGCGTACATCCTCACCAAAAAATATTTTTGCCACTCGACAGAAGTCGGATACCCATAAAGATATCTCGGCGGCGTATGACAATAACAAATCTCAATCGTCCCAGGTCCCTTTTTTACTCCTTTGGTCACATACCAACTACTCGAAGTAATAACGACATCAAAGTTAGAAAAATCAAAGCTATTCCAGATTTTTGGTGCTAAAAATCTTAAGGGGCTGTGCAATTTTGTATTGAAAAAGGGCACTTTTTGTGCCCAGGAAGTAATAATCTTACGACCCTTAAATCGCGCGTACGCTGGCGAATCCTTTCTGTAAAAAGCTGTGTAAATCGGCGCGTTTGGCCAGATTTCCGAAAGCGCCAAAAGAACTCGCTCGGCTCCACCAAATTCCCCTAAATAATCATGAACCAGTGCAACCTTCATAGACTATCCATCACTTCATCTGTTAATTCGTCAAGATTTTTTAAAATCACGTCCGCTTTTTCGTGACGCGCTTTTGTAAAACGAACGTCCGGCACAAAAACAACTTTCATCCCGGCTGCTTTTGCTCCCTCAACACCATGGAGTGCATCCTCTACAACCACACAGTTCTCAGGCGCAACGCCAAGTTTCTCTGCCGCCATTAAAAATACCTCGGGATTTGGCTTACCATTCGTTACGTCTTCCTCGCTTACAATAACCTCAAAAAAATCGTCGACTCCGAATTTAACCAGAGCTCCTTTTATTTTATCTCGCCTTGCACTGCTAGCAATTCCACACCTTATCCCCTTAGATTTAAGCCTCTCCAATAATCCCCGTACCCCGTCCATCAAGGCCATATTTTCTTCCCAAAGCGAATCCGAAATCGCCCTTCTTTCTGCAAGAAGATTCTCTGCTTCCCCTTCCAATCCATATTTCTCCTTTAAAATCCTCATGTTGGCAATTCCGGTCCTACCCATGAATTTACTGTGATCAATGTTCGGATCCTTACCTCTAACTCTCAAAAACTCTTCGTAAGCTTTTGCTATAAACTCCGGGGAATTCACCAAAACACCGTCAAAATCAAAAATCGCGGCACGAATAGCCATCAAATTAACTCCAACTGGTCACCCTTCTCTTCATCTTTCTTGTCCTCCGAAGCTTCAGCGGAGGAGAATGTCTCTTCTGTTACCCTTCCTCCTGATATTTTCGATGCTATCGATTTAAATCCTAATTTCTCATATTCTGCCCTTACTAATTCCCAGTCGGGATTAAATCTTAAGTCTTCAATCTTAAACTCCAAGTCTACGTCGCAGTCCAACTCCACCAAACTTTTAGCAGCCAGTGCCAAATCCCGCCCTGTCCTAAGTTTATCGGCGACTTTTGGCGAAATTTCATCTAATCTTTCAAAAACCGTTTCCAAATTGTCGTATTTCTGGAGTAAATCACTCGCCGTTTTAGGTCCTATTCCGGCAATTCCAGGTACGTTATCCGAAGTGTCCCCAATCAAAGATTTATAATCGACCATTTGCCTCGGTTCTATTCCAAATTTTTCGATTACTTCTTTTCGACCGTAGAGAGTAGTCGTAGTCAAGTTCCATCCGGGCATTTGAACTTTTATATCCCCATCTACAATCTGCAGAACATCACGATCCCCAGAAAGAATCGTCGTTACAATCTTCTTTTTTCTAGCCGCCGTCGCGATTGTCGCGAGCAGGTCATCAGCCTCGTAACCCTCTTTTGTAAAATAAGGAATCCCGAAAGCATCCAAGACGCTCTTAACTTTTGGCAGCTGTGGATATAAATCAGGCGGCGGAGCAGGCCTTTGCGCTTTGTATTTTTCAAATTCAATATGGCGAAAAGTAGGCGCAGCTGTGTCAAACGCGCATGCAACATATGTCGGCTTAACTTCATTTACAGCTTTAATAAGCATGTTCGAAAAACCAAAAACAGCATTAGCGTTCTGACCGGTTTTATCCGTCAGCGGAGGCAACGCGTGATAGGCACGATGGAACAGATTGTTTCCATCTATCAAAAGGAGTGAGTTCATGGCCAAATTTTAGCACAAGAGAAGATTTTGAGGTCTTATTTCCCAGGAGGTAAACGGGGTGTTTCGTGCGTTTCCCACAACTTTCTCGCAAAATGAATCCTGCCTTCTGACGTTAGAGTAAGTCTTTCGTACTGGTCCTCTTCTTTAAAAAGGTAGTAGCCTACAAGAGGAGAATAAGGTTCTCGTCTTCTCCTTGATAAATAAACGTCATTTGTCCTAGAATCTTTCGTCACGAGAAAATCATCCTTAGGGAAAACACCCTTTGAGTCATACGCCACATGAATTACCTCTTTATGCTTTTCATCGTCGGCCCAGTATCGCATTTCTACGTCCGCGTAAGCATTTTCGTCTCTTTGCCTCAGACTCAAAATACCGTTTTTCCAATTAGATCCTCTACTTGAACGCATAACGTGTTCACCTAAATTCCAGAGGTCATAATTACTAACGTCCCTGCCGCTTTCAATTAATTCTCTCCACCTTTCGTCTTCTTGGTCTATTGTAGGTGAGGTTTCTGTCGCCATAAGTGTTGTAGTCTAGTTAATTTCTCTACCTTTGTCAAAAATTTAGGCTTGTGCGGATTTTGCGGGGACTTTTTTAAACTTTGTTTCTCCGTTAGAATCAGCCGACACGGGTTTTCCGACCAATTTTTCAAACTCTTCTCTTTCCAAAGTTTCTTTTTCCATCAGAGTATCGGCGACCAAATCGAGCTTCTTCCTGTTCTTGATCAAAATATCTTTTGCTTGTTTATATCCTGCATCGATAATTTTAGCTATCTCAATATCAATTTTCCCCGCTAGTTGTGGAGATACTTGATTCTGTTCCATTGACATGGGTGGCCACCCTCCTGCCTGAGGTCTTGGCTGGAATACAGTCGGTCCCAGATCACTCATTCCCAGCTCCGTAACCATCAGCCTTGCGATGCTAGAAGCATTATCCAGATCGGCAGAAGCTCCTGTCGTAAATTCCTTGAAAACCAACTCCTCCGCTGCTCTTCCACCAAGCGCCATCGCGATTCGCTCAAGTAACCTCTTCTTCGTCTCTATATTCCTATCAATCTGAGAATGCACCTCTGTGTGCCCACCGGAAGAAGCTCTAGCTACAATCGAAATTCTGTGAACGGGGTCAACGTTTGGGGAAAGATGCGCTACCATTGCGTGCCCACCTTCGTGATAAGCGGTCATCTTTCTTTCTTCTTCCGACTGCATCCTCTTTCGTTGTGGCCCCAACTTAACTTTTGTCGCGGCTTCTTCTAAGTCCAAATTCGTAATCTCTTTTCGAGCTTCACGTGCTGCCAAAATTGCCGCTTCGTTAAGCATATTAGCCAGATCCGCTCCAGAAAATCCGACCGTTCTTTTGGCAAGCCTTTCGATATCCATATCTTTAGAAAAAGGCTTACCTTTCATGTGAATTTTGATGATCGCTTTTCTACCTTCTATGTCCGGCAAATCCAAAAGCACTCTTCTGTCAAATCTGCCCGGACGAATTAAAGCCGGATCCAAAAGTTCTGGCCTGTTGGTAGCTGCCATAACAATTACGTTATCGTTAGGCGCGAAACCATCCATTTCGACCAGAATCTGGTTTAATGTTTGTTCCCTCTCGTCGTGTCCGCCGGAAAATCCCATACCACGCATTCTTCCTATCGATTCAATTTCGTCGATAAAAATTATTGCAGGCGAACTTCTTTTCGCTTGACCAAACAAATCTCGGACTCTAGCAGCACCGACACCAACCAACATTTCCATGAATTCGCTGCCAGCAACAGAGAAAAACGGCACATTTGCTTCACCCGCGACAGCCCGGGCAAGAAGCGTCTTACCCGTTCCGGCAGCTCCTACCAAAAGCACACCTTTTGGCGTTCGGGCTCCGATCGCCTTGTATTTTTCCGGATGCTTAAGAAAATCGACAATTTCTTGAAGTTCCTGCTTTGCTTCATCTACACCTTCAACATCCGCAAAGGTGGATTTAGGCATATCTTTTGTAAATTGTTTTGCTCGTGATTGACCAAAGCTAAATACCGAAGAAGCTCCTTCTCTTGCTTGCCTGAATATAAAAAAGAAGAAAACGAGCATTAAGCCAAGCGGCAAAACCAAAGACAAAATAGAAATCCACGCTTGAGAAAAAGCGCGGTTTTTAACAGTTATTGCAGTTTTAGAAGGATCGACCTTCGCAGATTCAAGAATCGAATAAATAGACGCGCCTTCCTCTTTCCTGGCCGTGTAAGTCGCCCCGTCTTTAAGTTGAACAATAACATTGTCGCCATCTACTTCTATCCTTTGCGCTTTTTGATCGCGAACATCATTTATTACCTTAGAAATAGGCTCCGCAGAAGAAAATTGGCTAACAGGATTCGAACTAAATATAAAAAAGGAGAGTAAAAGTAAGCCTAAAACTGCGTAGATTAAAAACCCTCTCCATGAAGACTTTCGGTTCATTTTAGGAACCTGAACCTTAGGAACGTTGAAGGGTTTTTTCTCTTTTATTGTCGAAGAAATCTTTTTCTTAGCCATGATTGAAGCCTAATTCTATCACTTGAAAACTCAAATTGCCAGAGGTCCGTGAATAGCCTAACTAACCCTGAACGGGTCGATCGAATCTCGAGTCGCCCTAAAAGCTCCGCCGAGTCTATCTGTCATCACTCCCATTTTGTACGATTCTGAATCTCCTCTATCTAATTTTTTGGCGGTTGCAAGAGATGCTGACCAATCATGTATTTGTCTTAAAGGTGGAGTAACTTTAAAGTCAACGTAAAGTGCACCAACTGCTTGCAACTTCCCTTCACCCTCTCCCGCCGTTACAAGCGCAGAGTAAAAAATTGTATGCAGAACTTCTTCGTAAGAAAAAATAAACATCTTGTCGTCAATAACAACAAACTTAAGTACGGGAAGTTTCTCGCTGTCTCCCACCTCTTGAGCAAACTTATCAAAAGTCTCAAGATTAATACCATCTGGATCCATAAGGTCGACAACAAATAGTTTGGCCTTATATGTCTCCGAAATTTCTAGAACATTTAATGCCTCTGGAGTGCTCATTTGGCCGAATAATAGACTTGGGAGTATAAATTGTCAAGAAAATCTAGAAGTAGTTCATCTTCATCGCCGCGAGTACTAATTTCAATGTTTCTTGAGCTTCCGCTCGTGCCTTTTCGGTCCCTTCTCTCAAAATCTTTTCAATCAACTCCGGCTTTCCTTCGTATTCCGCTCTCCTCTTTCTTATCGGTTCCAAGAAATTATCCAAAACCTCAACCAAAAACTCCTTGACTTCAACATCCTTGACTTCTCCCTTTTTATACTTCTCTTTATAACTTTCAACTTGTGACTTGTGACTTTCTCCGGCAAACGCATCCAAATAAACAAACACCGGATTATTCTCCACTTCACCAGGTTCATCTCCATGCACCCGATTCGGGTCTGTATACATTCCCATAACCTTTTTCTTAACTTTCTCGCTGCTGTCCGAAAGATTAATCACGTTTCCGGCACTTTTACTCATCTTCGCCTTCCCATCTGTTCCTGTCAAAGTTCCAATATCGTCTGGAATCAAAGCCTCTGGAACAGGCAATGTTTCTCCACCGTTAGGTCCTGAGCTCGTCGAAGGATAGATTCTGTTAAATTCCTTCGCAATTTCTCTCGTAACTTCTATATGAGAAGCCTGATCTTTCCCGACGGGAACCAAGTTCGCCCTCACCATTAAAATATCCGCGGACTGCAAAACGGGATAAAAAAGTAGCCCGAGAGATGGGATTTGAATTTCTGCATCCCTCATTACGTCTTTAAGAGTCGGAATCCTCTCGGCTCTGGGTACAGTCACCAAATTACTAAAAATTACAGCCAGTTCCTCATTTTCCGGAATCATCGACTGCACATAAATTGTCGCCTTCTGAGGATCAATTCCCACGGAAAGATAATCCAGAACCATTTCGTGAATGTTTTCCTTAAGCTCACCAGTTTTTTCGGGCTTTGTCGTAAGTGTGTGAAGATCGGCGATTATAAAGAAGCATTCACACTCATCCTGCAGCCTGACCCTATTTTTAAGCGAGCCGACATAATGGCCGAGATGTAATCGCCCTGTCGGCCTATCCCCCGTTAATATTCTTTTCTTCATGATCGATGCCTTCCTGCTTGCCCCTCGAAGTTCTGCGTTGCAGAACGAAGTGGGGTAGGTCGGTCTCCTGTTGGTATCCTCATCTTCATTTTTTCCATCATATCATCCCTTCATAATGGTTTTCTAAGCAAGGATCGCAAAAATATTGTTTTTCCCCTTCCACGAACTTCCCTTCATCATTTCTCACAACTTCGCTAATAGGCAAAGTTAGTCGAGTCGTTTGGCAACCCGTGCAAAGATACTCGTGGCCTCGCTTCGAAATAAAGCTCCGGTGGTCCTCCAAATTCGCAACTACTTTAGAATTTTCAGTTAATCTTTCTAGCATATTTTTCCATTAAAAAACCCCGCTTGTCGGGGCCTTGTGTGGTTAATTTTGATTTTTAAACTTTAACTTTGATCTTCCTATTGAACCACGCAAGACTCAACCCAATTAAGGGGGCAAAGCCTGTGCATCCAAATGTAACTTACATTTGCTTGGTTCACGTCTAAATTAAAACAAAATTGGCAGCCTCAAGTCAAACTCAGCGTTGCTTTATCTCTGGCCTTACATCCTTCATCGCATCCCGATTTATTTTATATACGCTTCCTTCTCCAAACCGAAAATCAGGAGTAAATAAAGAATACTCATCGCCTTCTACTCTAACCCGCAGACATTTGTATTCGTTTTTTTCGTCGGCAAGTAAGCCCAGCATTCCCCTTGCCAGAGCCAGAGATGGATCTTTTACGAAATCTTCACGTTCTCGCACTACTTGTGCTACCCTTATAGAAACACCTCCAAACATATTCACCCTAGCATAACCTTCTCGGAGTGCACACCTAGCACTATTTACAAATTCCACTTCAAAGTCTACTTGTACTTCTCTAACTTCGGATCGATTTTGTTCTACAATCATATTTCCTCCTTTCTTTATTTACCCGCCCGAGTTCTGCTTCAGAACGAAGGAGGGCCACAAAAAAACTAGCCCTTCTTTACCCCGCTCAGCGGGCTGGCTAGTAATTTTGTTGTTTATTCGTAGAAAAGCTTTGCTTATTTGGCTCAGACGATCACAAAATTACCAACCGCTAGCGGCTAATAATGATGTGAATAATGTTCTTTCGAACGGTCGAGCTCATATGTTATTCATTTTTATATCAAACCACGTTGACTTTAGTCAACCATAACTCTAGAATAGCGCCGCAATGCCACCAGAAAGAAAACCTACAGAATTATATCTACCAAAAAGTCCGATGAAGCCGACGGAAATTTCCCCAAGAAATATATCTCGAAACATCGACCTGTGGTTTGCGGAAAAAAAATTCGACGGAATTAGAACACTCATACTTCTCTCGCCATCTATGGGAGTGATAATAACCACTGTTAACTCCAGAAATATAACCCCTCATTTCAGAATGATAGCGCGAGAGCTAGAACCTGTGGCATCCACACATATTGCAGTCCTCGACGGAGAATTAGTCCACACCGAAGGGAAAAATGCCTCTGATAGAAACCTGGTAGTTCACAGATCGACAGGTAGCAGGCAAGCTCCGGAAGAAGAATTCACCTTTCAAGCGTTTGATATTTTAAATTTGGACGGTGAGGATCTGACTAAACGACATATTGAAGACAGGAAAAGAAAATTAAGTGAGTTAATAACACCAACCGAACACGTAAAATTAGTTCAACCTTATACATACGAAGAATTGATAGTAGAACTCGAAAAAATGGAAGGCGATACTTATGATGAAGGGATCGTTTTAAAAAAGTTAGGCACAAACTATACTTCTGGACTTAGCTCTAACTGGCGAAAAGTAAAATACAACTAAGTTAAATCCACGATTTCATAATCACCTACGGCTTTTAACAGATCTTTCATATCTATGTTCAACCCTTTCGTTAAGTCCCCGCTCCCTAAATTAACGCGTTTTAGTTTCAATGCTTTTCGATCAAAATATAGGGGAATACCAACTAAAACAGGACAAACTGCGCCGACTGGAACTTTGACTACTTTTAAAACTTCTTCCGGTTTCGCGAGTTCCGCTTTTGTTCCAAAAAGCCTTTTTACTTTTTTAAAGTTGAGTCGATCCTGACCCCGAATCGCTAGCGCGATAAAAACGGTTTTAAATTCAAATCCTACCTTTTTCTCCGCTTTAATAATTAAAGTTTTTACCGTTTCTTTAGGATTTATTCCAAACTTAATTACATCCTCCACCCTAAGTACTTCCTGCCCAAAATCGATAATTTTAAAATCTATTCCCTCTTTTTTTAAAAACTTCTCGATCTTCCCAAAAACTGCCATATGGGAAATAATACAGGATTAATCCCTTCTTATTCTATCTGGCAATCTGACTTCAAGACCCTCAGGGCATAATGATCTCGAAACTCTTGCCAAAACTTGGGGTTCAGCGTCTCTGCCCTCCCTCCTGATCCCTTCAACAGCAACCTGCAAAACATCACAACTCATGCAGTTCCCGACTTGTTCCAATAAACATCTTTCTGACATAAAAGTTCACCTCCTTGTTTTTAACCACAAAAAAACTCGCCTATCTTGGCGAGTCTTGCTTTGTGTGGTTTTTTAGTTTTTTTACTTACTTCTTACCACAACAAAACTCGCCGCTTTGCGAGCTTTAAAAATAAATAAAAAGTTTCGTAGTAAACTAAGAATGTTAGACATTAAAAAGTAGCAAACTTACTGCCCTACTGCCAATACCACCTCAAAAGAGCATTGCTTTTCTGCCTTTTTAATATACCAAAACATCCTAAATTAGTCAACCTAGCAATTCCAACCTGCAAGTGATAATTGCCACAATTTATAGCCATGGTAGGAAATTGTGTAGCAGGGCTGGGAATCGAACCCAGGACCTTGGCGTTATATCACAGCCTTGTATATTTTGTAGCGGCGGTAGGAATCGAACCTACGACCTAAGCTTTATGAGGGCTCCGCTCTAACCACTGAGCTACACCGCCCTAAAATATACAACCTGATATATCAGAGGAGCCTGAAAGGAACTGCTGATATGAGTGCCACGCTCTAACCGACTGTGCTACCCTGCCAAGTCTGTATTCTATCAAATTCTCAAAAAAAAGACCCGACCACTTGTGCCAAGTCCTTTTCTTAATTTTTGAATGTCTCAATCCAACTTGCTTGCAAGTTGAAAATGAGAAACACCGAAACATTAAGTTTCTTGTCAAAAGAAACGACCAATGAAGGTCGTTTCGAGTTGGTAGCGGGGGCGGGAGTCGAACCCACTTCTGGAGATTATGAGCCTCCCGAGATACCGTTTCTCCACCCCGCGTCGATTAGTGTTGCGTTATTTTAGCTTCAAAACCGGCTTATGTCAACCTTATTTAACCTTCGAAGAATAGGCTCCACCATTTTTTCCAATTAGGATCATTTTGGCCTTGTTGTAAATTAATTTGCTTTTTTTCTTCTTCCTTAGGCAAAACCACGATTACTTCCCCTTCTTTGGCCAACCCCAATTTATTCCTGATCTCTTCTTCCGCGAATCTTTCTGTTTTTTTGTATTCAAGTTCTCTTTGTAAATTCTCATTCTCGCGGCTTAATTCCTCCAGCCTCACCTCGGCCTCAGTCACTTCTTGTGAATTCGTGCGCAGCGCAAGCAACCTTTTGGCGCCATTAAACACCAAAATAAGCATAAAAAGCACCGCAAAAATCAAAATCAAATTTCTCTTCACATTATCATTATACAAGGCTAAATATTTACAAAAATTGCTTTAGGCACGGAGCCAAATTTATTTGGCGAGTACCACAGGCCTTTTATGTAATAAAAGGCCTATACGCCCAAAAAGGCACGTCCTTGACAATACCTATAGGCCACAGGTATACTTTACACTGTTAAGCTTCCCTGCTGCCGATCCTGCGCACTGCTATTTTTGTACTTACAAACATTAAATGAAACAGTTACAAGAAGCTCATAAAGAATTTATTGAGCACCTAAAAACCAAAAAGAGAACAACTTCTACAATACTTGCTTACGGCAAGGATATTGAGCAACTTGTCGGTTTTATGACCGAACAAAACAAAGCCCAAGTCCACGAAGTAACGGCCGAAGATATTAGAGGCTTTTTAACAAAACTCGAAAATTCAGGCTACACTAAAAAATCTCTTTCCAGAAAGCTAAATTCTACAAAAACCTTTTTCCGCTTTCTTAAAATTCAGGAATATATTACCGACGACCCTGCAAGCATGGTCGAGCATCCAAAATTCGAAACCAAACCCCCAAGAATTCTCACTCCCCTAGAATACAGAGCACTTAGAGACGCAGCTCGCGACGACGCAAGACTTGCTGCAATTATCGAAGTTTTATTGCAAACCGGAATAAGAATTGGAGAACTTGCAAACCTAAAAATAGACGATGTCTACTTTGGAACTGAAGGAAAAGAAGGACATTTATACATTTCACCGGCAGAAAACAGACAAGAACGCACAGTTCCCCTCAACAAATCAGCCGAAGCCGCTCTTAAGCGCTACATAGAAGTAAGAGCAAAAACTACAAATAAAGCTCTCTTCGTTACAAAAACCGGCAAACCGCTTTTGGTCAGAAACATCAGAACCGCAATCGATAGGTTCTACAAAAAAGCAGGAATTTCTGGCGCTAAGGTCAACGACCTAAGACACACTTGGGTTGCACATCACCTGTCTCGCGGAACTTCCCTTATATTAATAAGCAAAGTCGCAGGCCACAAAAGGCTTTCGACAACAGAGCGATATCTCGCCATAATCCAACCCCCCAAAGGCGAGGAAAAGGTAAGGCTCGAAGAGCTCTAACTTTTCCGAGCAGTTTACCCTGAGAGTCGAAGGGAGGAAAAAGTCCGCCTCGAAGAAACTCTAAGCTCCATTGACAACCTTTTTTAAAACTGTTTAAACTGGTTCCATGCCCGAAGTCACCCCCGAAGTAATGCAAGCCCTAGGTTTGGATCGCGAAGTTGTTGAACGTATTCAGAAAGAACGAGATCAAAAGCTGGAAGCAATTAAAACCTCGAGAGCAAACGGTGCTTCCCTCTACGAATTCGCACGAAATAAACCTGTAACCGAAATTAAACTCGCTGGCGGCACACTCGAAGTTCCCCCGACACCTCTTGATGAATTATCAGAAGTTATCGCTCAAAGGACCAAAAGTTTGGAGCAACAAACAGGTTCCGCAGAGCCCATCAGTCAAATTAAAGCATTCGCGGAAGGACTAGGAGACAAGGCACTCCAAGACCGAAATTTCAAAGTTGCAGTCCCTCTTCTTAATTACGCCTCACCAAGCGGAATCGTTAATAACAGTGAAGTAGTCGCAAAGATTAAAAATCTTGTAGGGGAAAATCCGGAAGAATTAGTCACAGTGGCAGAACTCATAGAAGAAACAAGAAGAGCGTCTGTTCCCGAACCAGCACCTGCGACAACACCAGAACCTATCCCAGTCACACCCACAACCCCACCGCCATTCGAACCAATTCCAACCCCAAACCCAAGCCCGACGCCACCACAATCAACAGAAGCCACACCAGCCGCAACTCCAGCTCCTGCGGAAATTCACAAACTCTACGACGTCAATGAACAGGGGTTGCGGCCAGTTCCCGCACCTAAACCTCAACCACAAACTCCGACAGAACCAAAAGCCGCTTAAGCCTTTTTCTTAAAAAGATCCGAAAGCACGTCAAAAATAAGAATTAGAATCATTGGCGCAAGAAGAAGTCTCCAAAACCACGAGACAAAAAATATCAATACTACTCCCGCTGCCGCGATAATCAAAAAGATAATTTTTCGAATCATTTCGTTTTAGTGACTTCGACAAGCTCAGTCAATACTCCCTGAGTGAAGTCGGAAGGATTATTGGCCAATTTTTCAGTTTTGTAGATTTTAAAACTTTTTTAGTATACTCCCATAAAGTCTTAGGAAACAATCCGGCCGAGCTCATATCTCGGCGGGTTTTTTTAAGGCCAGAATTTAGAGATTATTTCTGCTTTATTATATAAACGACCATCAAGACTGTGGCTATGCGAAAAAGACAGACAGAGATTCAGACAAAAGACACTTTGACGAGATGGGCGAATTCGGCAAACAAATAAGAATAGTCGTCAACCCTCATCTACAAGAGGAACAGGGTTCTATCGCTGCCAAGTAAAAACCTTGCCCAAACTGGTTTAGTTTGTTAATATAACTCGAAGGACTTGAGGGGAAGGGTTCCCGAAACAAGCCCTTTTTTTGGAAGTAAAATGGCAGAAGCTCACTTTTCGCTAGCAGCTGAAGAACTTTTTAAAATTGGTCCCCTACCGATAACCAATACCATTTTAACGACTTGGATCGTGACAATTATATTGATCACTTTCGCCTATCTCGCGACCAGAAAAATTTCCCCAATCCCCCATGGTATTCAAAACGTTGCAGAATTTGCAGTAGAGAGTTTGAGTAATCTTGTCGAAAGTGTCGCTGGCGACAAAACGAAAGTGTTTTTACCAATTATCGCCAGCTTTTTCTTTTTTATCCTGGTTGGGAATTACATGGGGCTCCTTCCTGGTTTTGGCACAATCGGATTTTACGAAAATATCCATGGAGAAAAAACTTTCGTGCCGTATCTAAGATCGATTAATTCCGATCTCAATACAACGCTGGGCCTTGCTCTCATCTCTGTTGGATTTACCCACTACTATGCAGTCAAATATCTTGGCATTAGTGACTACCTTAAAAAATGGTTTAGCTTAAACCCGATTTTTCTATTCGTTGGCATCATGGAACTTGTGGGAGAGTTTACAAAAATTATTTCTCTTTCTTTCAGGCTGTTTGGAAATGTCTTTGCGGGAGAAGTTGTTCTGGCAACCGCCTCCACCAAACTCTTTGCTTTTATAATCCCCGTACCTTTCTATTTTTTGGAGCTTTTAGTAGGGTTTGTTCAAGCACTCATTTTCGCTATACTAACACTTGCATTTATGGTAATTTTAACGAATAAAGAAGGGCACTAAATAAAATTAATCATAAAAATCGTTAGGCCCGCAGTCCTAAGAGTATCGAAGAACAAGGACCACAGCTTTGCTTATTAGGTTTGTCCTTAAATTATTTAGAAAGGAGGTTGAACAATTTGGAAATCGTACTAGCAAAAGGCGCATCAATAGCAATCGGAGGAATGATTCCTGCTCTTGCAATCGGACTTATCGGCTTCAAAGCCATGGAAGCAATTGGTAGAAATCCTGACGCTTCCGGAAAAATTTTACCCGCAATGTTGATCGGTATGGCGTTTGCAGAGGCTATCGCAATTTACGCTTTAATTTTAGCTTTTACCGGCTAACAAATATATCAGGGTCAATAATCCCTTCGACTTCGCTCAGGGAATATTGACTGAGCTTGTCGAAGTCAAATAGTTTGATACCTGATACCTTTAAAAATGGAGTTTTTGCGCGACTTTGGATTACAACCAACATTACTACTCGCCCAGATAGTCAACTTCCTGGTTATTCTTTTTGTACTCAAAAGATTCTTTTACAAACCAATTGTAAAAATGCTGGATGATCGCAAACAGAAAATTGAGGAAAGTTTAAAAAATGCAGACACTATTGAGGAAAAATTAAAAGAGACTGAAGAAAAAACGGCCAAAATTTTGGAAGAATCAAGGAAAAATGCGCAAGACATAATAACTGAGGCTCAAAAAGAAGCTGAAAGAATTGCCCAGGAAGCAAGCAAAGAAGCCAGGGTGACAATCGAACACGCACTTTCCGCGGCTCGAGAACAGATAGAAAGCGAAAGACAAGCAGCGCGAAAGCAAGTTGAAAAAGAAATGCTAGATTTAGTCGCCCTCGTTATTAAAAAAGTTCTTGGAAGCGAACTTGGGCCCAAAGAAAAACAAAGCTTAACGGCAAAGGCAATATCAGAAATCCAAAAACAAACACATTGAGCAAGAAAAAACAAAAACAAATCGCAAAATTTCTCTTTAAAAGAAGCCTGACAGGCGGGTTTGTCGACGAGAAAAAAATAAAAATCATTCTCGCCTCCCTGTCCAAAGAAAACTCGGCGGGAATTGTGGGGATTTTAAAAAGTTATAAAAGGTTGATCGAAGCAGCAATTGCAAGAGAAGAAGTAATTGTAGAAGTGGGATCTGCAATAACAAATGCCAAAAGCATCGAAAAGAAGCTTCTCGAAAAAACAGGCGCAAGAAGAGTTATTTTTAAGTTGAACTCGCAAATTGTCTTTGGCGCAAGAGTAAAACATGGAGATTGGATTTGGGACGATACTCTCGACGCCAAACTAGAGCAAATAATTTTAAATTTTTAAATGAATTTTAAATGATTTAATTTTAGAAATTTAAGAATTAGGATTTGATTAGAAATTAGAAATTGACAAAAATGAGCATTGTCGACGAAATAGAAAAGCAAATAGAAAAAACCAGACTTTCGTCTGTTGCCAAAAACGTCGGTAAAATAACCGAACTTGGAGACGGGGTAGCTCGTGTCAGCGGGCTTTCAGACGTTTCTGCTTCTGAAATTGTCCTCTTCACCCACAACATAACCGGACTCGCACTCAATCTGGAAGAAGACAACGTCGGTATAATTATTTTTGGCGATTGGACTAAATTAAAAGAAGGCGACGAAGCAAGAACTTCAGGCAAAATTCTTCAAGTTCCCGTCGGGGAAAAATTAATCGGCAGAGTCGTCGACGCGCTCGGCAATCCCCAGGACGGCAAAGGTGCAATCACCGCAAAAGATAACTACCCCGTCGAAAAAATTGCTCCCGGAGTTATATATCGCCAATCAGTCGACACTCCCCTTCAAACAGGTCTTAAAGCAATAGACGCGATGATCCCAATCGGCCGTGGCCAGAGGGAACTCATTATCGGTGACAGGAGCCTTGGTAAAACCGCGCTCACACTCGACACAATCATCAACCAAAAAGGCACAGGCGTCATTTGTATTTATGTCGCAATCGGCCAGAAAACCAGCAAAATCGCGCAAGTTGTTTCAATTCTCGAAAAGCACAAAGCTATGGACCACACGATCATCGTTTCCGCGCCCGCTTCCGATTCCGCAACGATGCAATTCGTTGCTCCATACGCGGGAACTGCAATCGGTGAATACTTTATGGACCGCGGAAAAGACGCGCTAGTTGTTTACGACGACCTTTCCAAGCACGCATGGGCTTACAGACAAATTTCCCTGCTTCTTAAAAGACCTTCGGGAAGAGAAGCATATCCAGGCGACGTTTTCTATCTCCACTCAAGATTACTCGAACGTGCAGCAAGAATGGCAGAAAAATATGGCGACGGCTCGCTTACTGCTCTGCCAATTATCGAAACTCAGGCCGGAGACGTCTCCGCCTACATCCCAACCAATGTTATTTCGATAACCGATGGCCAGATTTTCCTCGAAGCAGAACTTTTTAACGCAGGCATCAGACCAGCCGTAAACCCAGGCATTTCAGTTTCTCGTGTTGGTGGTGCAGCTCAAACCAAGATGATGAAAAAAGTAGCAGGATCTCTCCGGCTCGACCTTTCTCAGTATCGAGAACTGGTAACCTTTGCCCAATTCGGTTCCGATTTGGATCCTCAAACCCAGGCAAAGCTAGAACGAGGTAAAAGAATTGTCGAAATCCTAAAGCAGGAACAATTTAAACCAATGGACGTATCATCTCAAGTCTCCGTCATCTGGGCAGCAGTGAATGGCTACTTGGACTCCGTCCCTCTTGACCAGATTAAAGCTACAGAACAGCGTATCGTGGTTGCACTTTCGACAAACAAAAGGCTCAAAAATTACATGGAAGAGAAAAAGGATTTTGACGATTTTGTTCAAAAGGAACTCGAAAAGATGATTTCTTCAATCGTCGGTAAAAGTTCAGCTGCAAGTGAGAATGCGGAACCTAAACCGACTCCATCAAAAACCTCGCCCAAAAAATCATCCCGAAAAATAAAATCATTGCCCAGAAAACCGAAAAGGAGGAAACGCTAAATTCAAGCATCCCGACACTTGATACTTAACACACTAACCTATGGCCCAAATCAGAGAAATCAAACAACGAATTAGATCAGTAACCAACACCTCCAAGGTAACTCATGCAATGGAGCTTGTTGCAGCAGCCAAAATGAAAAAGAGCCAGGAAGCAGCTTTGGCTTCCCGCCCATACACCCTCGCCTTAAATCAAATTCTGGCAGAAGTCAGGCAGAAAGCGAAAGAGGCTTCTCACAAACTTTTGAACAATAATAGCGCACAAACCGAGCTTTTAATCTTGATTACAACAGACAGAGGCTTAGTTGGAGGCTTAAATATTAACTTATTTAGAGAAGTTGCAAACTTAAATAAAAATGCAAAATATATAGTCGTCGGCAAGAAAGGAACACTTTTTGCCTCAAAATCGCACGCAGACATTGTTGCCAGTTTCAATTCCGACGAATACTCCCCCCTCGATCTTGCAAGAACTTTAACCAAGCTGGCAACGGAAAGCTTTATAAAAGCAGAGGTAGCGTCGGTTAAGGTCGCATACCCTGATTTTCAATCTACGGTCAAACAAATCCCAACAATAACTCAGGTCCTTCCAATTGAACTTACAGAAGAGAAAAAATCGGAAGGAGTAGAGGCTGATCTTCTTTTCGAGCCCAACGCGAGCATGATACTAGAAAACATTTTACCTCATTACGTCCTGACAAAAATCTATCAAACAGTCTTAGAAGCAAAAGCTTCCGAACACAGCGCCAGAATGGTTTCGATGAAGAACGCGACAGACGCGGCAGGCGACTTAATAGAAGACCTGACGCTTAACTACAACCAGGCAAGGCAGGAAGCGATCACTAAAGAACTTTTGGATATAATAACAGCTCAAGGAGCGTTTCAATAAATTGATCTAATTTCTAATTGACCTAATTAACCTAAATAATTAGAAAATTTTAAAATTAGGATTTGATTAAAAATTAGAAATTAGAAATTAAAAGAAAAATGCCTAGTAAAACAGTAAGAAGCGCAAAAATAAATAAAGCAGATAAAACTGGTGGTCATATTGTCCAAATAATTGGTCCTGTTGTCGACGTCGAATTCACAAGCGGTAATCTTCCCGATATCTATGCCGCTCTCACCATCGGAGACCTTGTTTTGGAAGTTCAACAACACTTGGGCGAAAATATTGTAAGGGCTGTTTCTCTGGGACCAACTGATGGTTTAAAAAGAGGCACCACAGTAACGAATACAGGCGAGCCCATTAATGTTCCAGTTGGGGTCGAAACTCTAGGCAGAATATTTAACGTTTCTGGCCAACCAATAGACAACAAGGGTCCGGTAAAAGCAAAAAAGACTTACCCCATTCACAGACCTTCACCCACGCTAATAGATCAAGAAACCCAGCCGGAATTACTAGAAACCGGCATTAAAGTAATCGATTTGATGGCACCTTTCCTTAAGGGTGGAAAGGTCGGCATTTTCGGCGGAGCAGGTGTGGGTAAAACGGTCATTATTCAGGAACTCATTAACAATATCGCCAAAGAACACGGCGGTTATTCTGTTTTTGCGGGCGTTGGTGAAAGAACACGTGAAGGAAACGACCTTTACCGAGAGATGAAGGAGGCAGGAGTTCTCGACAAACTGGCAATGGTTTTTGGACAAATGAACGAACCTCCTGGGGCAAGGTTTAGAGTCGCGCTTGCTGCCCTTTCAATCGCCGAATATTTCCGTGACGAAAAACACCAGGACGTTTTACTCTTTATCGACAATATTTTTAGATTCGCTCAGGCCGGAAGCGAAGTCTCCGCCCTTCTTGGAAGAACTCCGTCCGCCGTCGGTTACCAACCAACGCTCGCAGCAGAAATGGGTGCGCTTCAGGAAAGAATTACCTCTACGAAAAAAGGGTCAATTACAAGTCTGCAGGCCGTCTATGTTCCGGCTGACGATTATACTGACCCCGCTCCCGTCGCCACTTTCGCACATCTCGACTCAACAATTTCACTCGAAAGATCGATAGCAGAGCAAGGAATTTACCCTGCTGTTGACCCGCTTTCATCCTCATCCAGCGCTCTTGACCCTCAGATTGTGGGCGAAAAACACTACAACGTCGCACAAGATGTTAAAAAAGTCCTCCAAAGATACAGGGAACTAACAGACATTATCGCGATTCTGGGTGTCGAAGAGTTATCCGACGAAGACAAGGTGACTGTTTCCCGGGCACGAAAGATCCAAAGATTCCTTTCTCAGCCAATGTTTGTCGCGGAAACCTTTACCGGCAAAAAAGGTGCTTACGTTCCAATTGCAAAGACAGTCGAGAGCTTCGACCGCATCTTGAAAGGCGAATTCGACGATGTATCCGAAGGAGACTTTTACATGAAGGGAGATATCAGTGACGTTAAGAAATAATATCAAACATCAAAATGCAAAGATCAAAGTTAAGGAAATTCTCCATGCGCGGAGTTTACCCTGAGTCCTATCGAAGGGCTTAGTCGAATAGTATATATTGTTCGAGCGTAGTCGAGAACTTCCACAATTTTGATTTTTGATCTTTAAATTTTGGATTACTATGATTCATCTACAGATAATCACACCCGAAAAAACAGTTTTTGACGACGAAGTCGATCAAATTTCGCTCCCAACAACGCTTGGCCAAATCACCGTTCTTCCCCACCACATCGGTTTGGTTACTCAAGTTGAACCAGGCGAATTAATCTTCAAAAAGAATCAAAAAGAAAAAATCCTGGCTGCCGGTTTTGGATTCGCCCAAATTGGCAAAGACAGAATTAAAGTACTTGTAGACCTGGCAGCACCCGAAGAAGAAATCGAAGAAAAGAAGATTGAAGAAGCAAGAAAACAGGCAGAAGAAGCGCTCAAACAAAAACACATCCTCTCCGAAGAAGAATACGCTCTCGCTGCCGCCAATCTTCAAAAAGCCCTCGTCCAGCTTAGAATAAAGAGAAGACGTCGAGTGTAATATCTGCCAATTTCCATTTTCCATTGATTTAATAATTGATCAATTTAAAAATTTGAAAATATATGGCAAATGGCAGATGATAAATGGAAAATAATGTACAAATCAATCGTTCTCTCCGGTCCGGTAGCTTCCGGAACATCAACAGCAGCAAAATCTCTCGCCGAAAAATTTAATCTGGAACTCCACATAGCAGGCGATTTCTTCCGAAAATACATACAAGATCACAATATTCCCCTACCAAATAAAGAAGAAATACCGGACGAAATTGAAAAACAAGTAGACGAAGACCTCACAAATCTTCTAAAAGACGCGAGCGGCGTTGTAGTTGACGCTCTTTATGCGGGCTATTTCACCCACGAAATACCCCACGTCTTAAAAGTTCTGCTTATATGCGACGAAGAAGAGCGCATCAAAAGAGCCCTTAGGCGCCACCACACACACTTAGAAACAGCAGAAGACGTCATAAAGCGAGATCGCGCTCACGACAAAAAGTTCAGGAAACTTTACGCCGACGAAAACTTTTTAGATCCTAAGTTTTTTGACCTTGTAATTGACACAACCAAAACTCAACCAGAAGACGTTGTAGAAAAAATCTCAGAAAAATTCGGCGAAAATAACCCTGTCATTGCGAGCACATTCGATGACTCAGTGTAAACTTCGCGAAGCAAATCTCTTCATGTCATTCTGGAGCCCTTCACCCTGTCATCCTGAGCGGAGCGAAGGATCTTTTTGTTCAGGATATACCCCGCGATAGAATCTGAACTAGATTGCTTCGTCGTTTCACTCCTCGCAATGACATCTACTTTAAAGACCAATCTGCTTAAGCTAAACTTAGTTGTGGATCAAGAACAGCAAACTCCTCAAAAACGCCCTTTCCATATACCTGCTGTACTCATGTCCCTGCTCATCTTTCTGACGGGTCCTCTCGCCTATTTTCTGATGATTAGGGAGAAAAAATATCACAGATGGCTTTCTGTACTGTTAATTCTGTTCGGCCTCTCTTACGGCTTAATATTTGCTTTTCAGTCTCTCGTAGTGGGACCTAACATAGATACCGTTCTTCAAAATGTAGGTGCAAAACCTCAAACCCCAATTGTATCGGACTATTTTTTACTCGCCTTTAATGTTTTAGAATTGATATTCGGGGTTTACCTTTTTATACAAACAAAATCTCAAAATGGCCCATCAAAAACGCTTCTTTTAATAGCCGCTACTTTACTTAGTGCAAATGCAATTATTGTCGCGATAGAAACTTACAACAGCGTCGACTCAACTCTGATTCCCTATTATAAGACTGCTTCGGAGCTCAACTATTGAGTGAGACGCGAGGCTAATCCAAACTTGGCGTTCAGAGCTTTAAGAAAATGATCACGGTCCAAATATCCTAGCTTCACCCGGCTTTTTCCTTTTGAAACTTTGATACTTTGACCTTTAGAAACACTCTCATGCTGCTGGCCATCAATAATCAAAGAAACATCGTCTCCGGCAATTACCTTAACTTCGACAGTATTTTCCGGCGAAATTACAACAGAAGGTATTGGCAAACCATGCGCGGAAATTGGAGTAATTAAAATCGCGTCTATTTGAGGATCTACTATTGGCCCACCAGAAGAAAGTGAATATGCGGTTGATCCCGTTTGAGTACTGATAATAACCCCATCTCCCGAAATATTTAGAAATTTCTGACCGTTAACAAAAACTTCAAGATTTACTACTCTATACGCACTTTTTACGACAATTTCGTTCAAGGCCCTAAAAGTTTCAAATTTTCGGTTTCTGGTTTCTGGTTCGAGATTAGCCTCGATTGTCATGCTCTCGCTGACCTCATAATTGCCCTCGAGTACATGATCTACAACCTCTTGCCAATCTTTGCCTTCAGCAGCCGTCAGAAAGCCTAATGTGCCCTCATTTATGCCTATAAAGGGTACATTTAACTCCATGTTCGCGCACGAAACATGGAGCAGCGTTCCGTCCCCACCTATGGTAATTACAGCCTCAACTTCGCTAAGATTAGCCTCATCCACCACATCGTGGCCTTTCCCTTCTATATAAGAAGCAACCTCTTTTGCAAGGTCTTGTGCCTTCGTATTATCTTTTGCTGCTACAACTCCAAATTTCA
>JANLHP010000030.1 GCA_024654445.1 Candidatus Curtissbacteria bacterium
GCTGCGGGACTAGGATTCGAACCTAGATAAACGGATCCAAAGTCCGTTGTCCTACCATTAGACGATCCCGCAATGTCATACGTTGCAGGCAAGTTTGACTTGCCGCATCGTTTGGTTATTTTATCAAATTTATCACTTGGGTGTGGAATTAACCCTCCTATCAGACTTTGTTTGTAAATTAATTTAATCTTATAATACATTGGTGGCACTTGAACCCTCTGAGACCCAACCTAAACTCGAAAAATCTCCAACCCCTCCGACTGAATGGGATTACCCCACTTTCAAGGAATACCTTTTGTCTCAGGCAAGAGGTAAAGAGTTTTTACTTCCAATTACAGCATTCCCTGCAGAAATAGATCTCAATGCCGAATGGCATGGGGTATTGAATGCCATGAGAGATAAAACAAATAAAGACGATATAGAAAGAGTTGGTTTAGCTGGTTACAATTTAACTCAACGATCGCTGTACTTGCCTTCTGAAAGAGTCGCAGAAGTCCCTTCGCAGTGGGAAAAAAACAGCCATGTCGCTAGAGATGCAATAGTAATTCAAAGATCTCTTGCAAGATCAAGAGGTGCCGAAGGGTTGGTTGGAATCTTACATTCTCATCCTCAAAGGGTCACAAGACCATTTGGGTTTCGAATTAACAGGGGAAGATTGTCTGCGGGAGATTTATATATTGCTCTCACAGGGCATTATGGACCCATGGTCGGGGTTACTGCCGGTGATATGAATTCGCTAGCATTTAAAACACAACAAAGCGTAGTGCCAACGGATGATTTTGAAAAATTTGTTGACTTGTGGGAAAGAGATCCTCAACCGAAGAAACTAGACGAATTACTGGCTCAAAAGTACAATATAGCCTTATATAAAGGGCAAGTTAACGGTGTTTTAAAAAAGGTTTATCCAAAAAGGTAAGCACTTTACTATTTCAGACATGTACTACTTCTACATTCTCCGTTGTTCCGATAATTCCCTTTACTGTGGGATGACGTCAAATCTTGAAAAGAGGTTAAAAGAACACAATTCCAGTACTTCGCGAGGGGCAAAATATTTAAGAGCCAAAAAGCCCGTGAGTTTAGTCTATTCTGAAACTTTTGCCAATATTCAATCCGCAATGAGTAGAGAATTTAAAGTCAAGAAATGGACTAAGGTTAAAAAAGAAGCGTTGATATCGTCCGATTAAAATTAGTCGCATGACAAAGCGACTACATGAGGAGCCAAGAGTTTTACTGGCTGGAAGTTTAAAGAAGGATGTTTTTAAACCTCGACAAAAAGTGATTGGAGTAGGGCAAAGGCGGAATTTATGTCTTTTGTTTCAAAAACAAGCGTTAATTCCGTCCGCGTCGAAAGAATATCCAAAATATTCACACCTTCCCAAGCGAGCGATTTGATAAAGAAATAGAAAATCCCGGGGTTTTGAACTGCTTCTTCTGGCAAATGAATAGTAATTGCAGACACATTCGAGAAAATTTGTACTGTTTCTTCTTTTTTTAAGATTTTCTTTATACTTTCCAAATTTACGATATTCGTCAAGATAATCGTTTCGACTCTTCCGTAAGTAAAAAGCGCCTTTTTTTGAAATCCTTTGCTGGATTCCTCTATTACGGACAACTTTTGCAGAAGGCCTGGAGAGTTTTTAACGTAAATAAGCGTTAGATTAGAACGCACAATCATATCCGGAGGCTCTTGAAAAACAGTGATCTGCGGATAACCAGAAGGTAACGTCTTTTGTAGCCTCGTTATAGCCATAATAATCGAAGACATGGTTACATCTTTAAAAGTAAGACTTTCGACCTCCAGCTTTATATACCTCGCCAAAGAAGAGGCGTTTATAAGATCTTTCGACAGCGCTTCAGAAAGATACCTCGAGCGCTTAATTATTTTCTCAACAGCTTGTGGAACCGTAATCATGGCTGTGAATTTTAACACTTTATTTAATTTTGCACAATTTTTATTAAAAATTGACTTTCTTTTAAATTTTGCTTTAATGTGGCCTATAAGGAGTAAACAGTTTGAGCGAAAGAACTGAGAATAACTATCAAGAACCAGGATCAGATCTCTTCGACACCTCTTCTGATCTTGATTGGGAAGGTTTTGGGTGTACCGGTCAGAAAGCATTGGAACCGTGTGCCTACGAAATAGACAGGGACGGCACAATAATCGAGGTAAGCTCTCATCGTGTTGACACAAACGACCCACTTCAGCTCGCTAAGCTTTTAGGAGATTAACCTCAGGGTTATCCGGAAACCTCTGGTATACTCTTTCCATGAATTGGACGGAAAGCAAGATACAAAAGGCATTTACAGGCAGGCTCATCGGTAATAAACGCATGAAAAAACTTGTCGCCAAAGCTCTTCTTTACCTTCCGAACGCCATGATCAAATACATTACAAGGAATGTCTGGTTTATTTCTTCTCCCGAAAACGCATGGGCATTCACCTTTCGCGGTTCAGACATCCAAGGTCAACATCTAATCATTATTTCCGACGAGCTTCTAAAACAGCACGAGCACGACATAATCCACACGATTCTCCACGAAATCGGCCACGTTATGCTAAAACACCGAAATTCGATTGGGTTCTTGCAAACCAAAAAAGAAATCAACAAGCAGGAAAAGGAAGCTCACGAATTCGCAAAGAAGTATTTAACAACTTGATATACTTCAATTGTGATTGACAAATCCAAACTTACAAAGCGGCAAGCTATTGTTTTCGATCAAGTTCGAAACCTCTACGAAACCTCACAAAGAAAAACAGCAAAATGGTTATGGAATCATCACGTCCAGATCGTAGGCGAAAACTGTCTTCGGCTGGCGCACAAATACAACGGTGACGCGGATTTATCCTTCGCTGGAGCTTTATTGCACGACCTTGGTGACGTATGGCTTGAAAGAAAAGATCCTCAATTCACGTCACGATCAAAGAAAAAAGCAAAGGAGATTCTGAAAAATGCAGATTTCTCAACCGAAGAGATCAATGACGTTCTCGAAAATATAATTGGACCTCACTCTTGCCGAGATGGCAATTTGCCCACACTATTAGAGGGAAAAATACTAGCAACTGCAGATGCAATAGCACATCTGCAAACAAATTTTTACTATGACTTTAAAAAAATGGGGTTACCTGATCACATTCAGCCTGAAGAATTCAGTACTTGGGTAAGTGAGAAGCTGGAACGAGATTTTAATACAAAAATTTTCTTCGATGAAATTCGCGAAGAAGTAAAACACAATTACGAAAAACTAAAAGGAGACTTAAGGTGAGAAGATTATTGATCAGTTTTACCCGTTAAAAGCGCGTCTATTACATCGTGGGGTAAGGCTGCTGCGTTTAGTAGCGCTTTTCTTACAATGCCTCCGGCTTCTGATCCAATTTCGTCAGCTGCCTTTAAAGTTCCAACTACAGCGTCTTTCGCAAGCTCTTCTGCTCCCATTCCGATATCATCTGCCGCGTTAATTGCACCTTCAACAGCAGAAACGGCAGCTTCTCCGACGTCCCCTCCAACCTGCGAAACACCTTTGACGGCTCCACTGGAAACATCTCTGGTCGCAGCTTCAACATCTCCTCCAACTTCTTTTACACCCTCGATTACTCCTGCTGTTAATCCTGTTACTGCTTTAGTTATTGAAACCCCTGTTTTAGATGCGACAGTTATGCCTTCTGACACAACGTTACCGGCTACGTCTAAAGACGAAATAGCAACGTCACCACCAACACTCAGAGTTTTGACGACATTGCTTTTAGCTACATCTCTAACTGTTGCGACCACGTCTCCTGTTCCTGAAACTACAGAACTAAGAGCGTCAGTCAAATCATCAACTAAACTTGACATAACTTTACGATATAAAAACCGGAATTAAATGTCAAACTGGCAAAAAGAAAAATTCCCCAGAGAACACTCCGGCGGAGACGATAACATCTCTGACTTCCTTGTTCATTATTGTTTGGCCCACTTTCTCAATGCGGAATCAAGCTCTTCCGATAAAGCCGCAATTTCGCCGCTGTTTAAGGCTCTCCAACTATTATTATCGTTGACCAGAACATAGCCGCCAACATCTACCGTATGAACACGCATCGTTTGTGTTCTATTATCAACGACCCTAAATATTCGGGAAGTCTCTTTTTTCTTAGGGTCTTTTGAATAATACACACTGAAAACCTTGTCGTCCCAAGTAAACCCCACACCGTGCCCGTCTGGCGTATCCTGAACGAGTTTGCCCTCTCCTTCTTGTGATTCGAGCCAGTTTCCGACTGCAAGAACATATAGAAGAAAATTTCTCGCCTCTTCCTCCACAGACCCTTGAGTACCCTGATTCCTTTCTGTCCTCTGAGTACTACCGTTCTGATTTTGCCCTAAAGGATTTTCGTAAACAGCTCTAAGACCAAAAAACGCGGCCGCACTAAGGGCCGCAGCAGCCACAGTAAAGGTTAAGGCTTCTTGTGCTCGTTTAGTTTCTACATTCATAATTACTTATTCTGCGAGAGCTGGTCTACCAACCGTTGTAATCCGACACCATTGTATTTGAAAGAGTTTCTGCGTCTTCCATAGATAATTGCACATTGTCCTTTAGAATATGGTCAGTGTACACCTTATAGACTGCACCACTTTTTGCCTTTTCATCAAAAACAGAAACGATTCTGCTGTCCTTAAGAGCATTAGGGTCTTTTTCGTGAAGAATAAGGTAAGTTTTGTCGTTAAATCTAAAACCATAGCCACGATAATTTTCGTCGTCGTGTAACATTGTTCCTTCCACTTTGCTGAGTGAATCTTCTATAAACAAAACCTTAGTAAAGAATGATGGGGATTCTTTCGATTCGCTTGAATCATTAGAAAGAGACCTTAATATACGATCAGCGTGGAATTGAGCAAAGTGATCCTCGTTTACAACCCTACCACCACCAATAAGTACCGCGGCAAACACTGAACCAAGCCCTGTTGCATATGCAAATCTGCGCAAATATTTTCTTTCCATTTAAGCTTCGTAAGATAGCACTTTCTAGCCTAGTTTTCAATTAAAACTCTGTTTAAGGTAGGGCACCTCTCAATGAATCAAGGTGCCACTTTAAATCCTCTTATTTTCCGTATATCTGCATCTCTGCATCTCTAATTTGCTACAATCTCAAGTTATATGGCTTACAAATATAAGCACGCGGCAGTTGGCGGAACATTCGATCTTCTGCACAAAGGCCACGAAACTCTTCTTTTGGCCGCTTTTAAAGCGGGAGAGAAGGTAACAATCGGAGTCACTTCCGACTCGATGAATAAAAGGGTCGACAAGATTACTTTCCAAAGTGAAAGTGAAAGGCTTCAAAACGTCCGCAAATTTATAAGCGACAACAAGTTCACAAAGCAAGCAAAAATAGTGACTATCACCGACATCTATGGCCCGACCATAAAGGATAAAACATTCGACGTTCTTGTCACCTCTAAAGAGAGACTAAAAAATGCAGGCGAAATAAACAAGGAAAGAAAAGCAAAAAAGCTCAAAAAACTACCCTTAATCGTCACGCCAATCATCTTGGCCGCTGATAAAAAACCAATTTCATCAACTAGAATCAAGGCCGGAGAAATTAATAGGGGAGGCAAAGTTTATAAAAATTTGCTCGCCAAAGTCCTAAACAAACGGCTGAGTGAAACTACCAGGCAGAAACTTAAAAAACCTTTCGGAAAAATTACCAAGAGTCTTACAAAATCGGAAGGCCCAACAATTGCAGTCGGTGACGCGACAGTTGCAAGCCTACTTAAGACCAAAATACTTCCAAAGCTCTCGGTTATCGATTTTAAAGTTCAAAGGAAGATTGTTTACCAAAGTTTAAACCAACTAGGCTTTATACACCCAAACCCGGATGTGATCGTTAATAACGAAGCAGGCCAAATATCAGCAAGCCTTTCGCAGGAAATTGAAAACGCGCTTAAAAGCAAAAACAACGGTCAGGTAATCCTCGTTAACGGCGAGGACGATCTTGCTGTAATCCCTGTCGTTCTTCTTGCAAGACTTGGAACAACAGTTTATTACGGCCAGCCGAATGTCGGCTTAGTCAAAGTCTACGTCGACGAAGTTGCAAAAGAAAATCTTTGCACCCTTTTGAATTTAGCGTAAATCAGGTTAGAATATATCAGCCAAACTTAACTTAAATAATTTATCTGCTTTGCAGATTTTAAGCGTTAAGGAAGTTTCCTGATAGTTTTCAAATACCTTTACTATCTTAATTTTAAGGTAGTATTTAAAAAATAAGAAAATGCTCGAATCCCTACTAAATATAGATCTGGTAAAAATCATCGAATCTGTCGGTTACCTTGGTATTTTCGCGATCATCTTTGCCGAATCCGGTCTTTTAGTCGGCGCAATACTCCCCGGCGACAGCTTGCTCTTCACAGCTGGATTTTTAGCTTCCCAAGGATTTTTTAATATTTGGCTTTTGGCACCAATGACATTCATCGCAGCAGTGCTGGGCGACAGCGTGGGATACGCTTTCGGTCATAGAGTAGGAAAAAGGCTCTTTCAAAAAGAAGACAACTTTTTCTTTCATAAAAAGAACTTGATCCGCGCCAAAGAATTCTACGACAAACATGGAGGGAAGACAGTTACAATCGCAAGATTCCTACCGATCGTGCGAACTTTTGCACCGATCGTCGCTGGGATGGGCGATATGCCTTACAAAAGATTCCTAGTCTACAACTTGTTAGGTGGATTTTTGTGGGCAGTTCTTATTCCATTCGCGGGCTACTTTTTAGGCAGTGCGATTCCAAGTATCGACAGATACCTGCTGCCAATCATAGTCGTTATCGTCCTTATTTCTGTTGCCCCAACCGCGCTGCATATTCTTCTTGAGCGAAGGAACGAGGACAAGCT
>JANLHP010000031.1 GCA_024654445.1 Candidatus Curtissbacteria bacterium
GCTGGCAACGGGGCAGTTCAGGAATGTGACATTAACTTCCACAGCACCACCACCTGCACCTCCTCCGGCCCCACCTCCGGCACCTCCTCCGGCACCACCACCGATTTTCGGAGGATTTACAGGCTTGCCTTACTACTACCAACTCAGCGCTGACAGAACATACTTCATACTCTGGGCAAAACTAGAAAACGGAAACGATCCGGAGCTTGCTTCAAACCCTAAAGCGCTGTGTCGAGTCACGTCCAACAAACCTCACGCAGACCTTAACTACTGCGTAGAAGCTCCCTAGTCTTATTCCTGGTTAATAATTTTAGTATAATTACGAGCGACAACGAGAAATTACATCAGGCGAGCGAAGCGAGGGCTGATATATCTTCCTCTCCTTCGGAGAGCGACATATATCAGATTGTTCGAAGAATAAGACTGATATATAATTGTCACACTTAGATTTAGGGGCGTCGTTCAGTGGTAGGACTTCGGTCTCCAAAACCGATAACGGGGGTTCGATCCCCTCCGCCCCTGCATACTTTTCAACCAAAACAATGCCTGAATCACGGGAAACAGTAGAAGCAGTCCCAAGCGTAGTAGAGATTCCTCCTTTTAATCCAGCGAGACATAAGGAGATGAAAAACGCAATGCGAGACTATGTCAATAATACGCGAAGAGCAAAGAGGGCTGTTACAGAATTAAAATACAATGAAATAGACGCCCTAGACACCAAAAGGTCAAATTCACTCCAGAGATTTTGGAGTTACTCGGACACTATTGTCTCAGGCCTTTATCAAAACCGAGACGAATTCAACAGTTCGTTCGAAGCTCTGGATTATACTTGCTTATTTGAGGATTCAAACGGTTTTCGCCAAAGGGCCGTAGACGTCATAGAAAGCAATATTATTCCCATCAAACGGAAAATGGGGAAGGGAATCACGAAAGCTTTTGAGCTCTCATTGTTATTAATTGAACATGGCACTGATGCACAAAGACATTTAGGTTTAACCGTCATCGGACAAAATCTTGGAGTATTAAGCAGAGCCTTTTCTGGTTCAGCATTGGCAGACAGTTATTCCGATGTGTTGGCTCAGGTTGCAAGCCTAGATCCCGAAGCGTTCTCCTCAGCCCAAGACGAATTTGTTATCGACGCCGCAAAGAAAATGGTAGTAGCTGGGCTCAGGTCATTAGACACCACTAAAGCTCGCACAGTATCTGCCGGAGTAACCCTTCTCGCCAAATTAAACAAGCGCACCAAACCGCTATTTGAACAGGAAGCATTACCCTCCTTTTTGGAACGTATTGGCTTACCTCCCGAGGCTACGGTCGAGGCGTGGAAACTTAGCTCTAAGGAATGGAGCGACCAATCCACGATTTCATTTGACCCAGTGCTAGATAATCTCCGTTCTATTGGAGATCTAGAATACGAAATACCCGGCATTTGTTCTTATCTGTCAAGCAACTTTGGAATTTATGACTTTGGCAGATATCCAGAACAAATGCTCATTAAGCAATTCAAAGAAGCTGACAATAAGAATTTACCATACGGAGTAGTCCTCTTTCCAAGAAGCGACTGGAATGGCTCTTTTAATAATAAATGGCAAGCTCTTCGAGGTCTTTTTGAAAGTTTGGGTGACGATTATTTGGTAAGAGTAGTCGAAGCGGACAGCAAAATAGATATTTCCAGAATGCTTCGAAGATTGGATCGAAAGTATGGGAAAAATCAAAAAATATCCTTTGCTGTTATTGGCGGTCATGGTACTCCGACAACTATTCAATTTGGGGATCCTACGCCCCGAACTGACAGATCCAGAGGATTATGGTATCGCAGACACATTATTGACACACGCGATTTTCAAGACCCCAGAATCTTAGGGTTGCCGGATTATTTAATAAAAAATCCAACTTTAATACTTGTCTCTTGTTCCACAGGCTTTGTTGGCGGTATTGGTCATCAGCTCTCCGAGATGTTGAGCGCAACTGTAATCGCACCCTCCGGCGATACTTTCCTAAGGTCGATAAAAGCACAAAATACCAACGGCAGATTAAGTTTTTCTGTCGAATACGGCGACCCTAACATCGCACAACTCTTCGAAGGAGGCCGGCAAGAAACCACAAAAAGATGAAAAGACTCAATAGGGTTTCGCAAGTTCTCAAATCAAAAAACCTCGACGCGTTTATCGTCACAAACCCTTTTAATGTCCTTTATCTTTCCGGCTTTAAAGGGATTTCCCCGACAGAGAGAGAAGCAATTTTGATTTTTGCTCCAAAACCGAACCTTATTACAGCAAAACTTTATCAAGCAGAAGCTCAAAAAGTTGCATCCAAAGATCTAAAGGTCAAAATCGCCAGAGAAAGAGGTGAAATAGAAAACTTCATCAAAAAGCTTTTCAAAAAAGCAAATCGTATTGGATTCGAAGCGCATAATCTGACGGTCGCCGAACTCAAACGATACAAAAAGTACGCTCCACACGCCAAATTTATAGAAACGCAAAACGAAATTGAAAATCTACGACTAATTAAAACCGCAGAAGAAGTTAAAAAAATCGAAAAGGCTCAGATTATCTCGCAGCAAGCATTCGATCAAATTATCAAAACATTAAGAGCCGGACAGTCTGAAGAAGAAATCGCGGAAAGATTGGAAAGAATAATGAAAACCCTGGGTGGCGAAGGGCTCGCCTTTGTAACAATCATCGCATCCGGTCCAAACGCGTCTCTTCCTCATCATCAAACAGGCAAAAGACGAATAGCAAAAGGCGAAGTTCTTCTATTCGATTTTGGCGCAAAATACCAAAATTATTGCGCCGATCTTTCACGCACTATTTTTATTGGCAGTGCAAAAGATGAACATAAAAATATTTATAACCACGTTCTAAAAGCGCAAAGAAAAGCAATAGAAAAAGTAACACACGGAATAAAATCTCATCTTGCCTTTGACGCCGCAAACGATATTTTTAAAGAGAATAATCTAGAAGAGTATTTCATCCATGGATTAGGCCATGGAATAGGCTTAGAAGTTCACGAGGCGCCCCACGTTCGATCTAAAATCAAGGATCAGCTCACCGAGAACATGGTTTTCTCCATCGAGCCTGGTCTATACATGGATTGGGGTGGAGTTAGGATCGAAGATTTAGTAACAATCAAAAATGGAAAAGCACGAGTTTTAGGGAAACAAGTAGAAGGACTTATCGAAGTTTAAAATTGCTTCGCAGCCGCAAGCGTTTTGTAAAGATAATTTTCAGTATCGTCTCCAAGACCTTCCTCGTAAATAAAATTAACCACTCGACCATCTTTTAGCATCGCATGAGCGTTTGGTGCTTTCTTCTTCATAGACTTTTCGGCCCGCAAAACATTTCCCTGCCCTGCATGATATGCCCAAATAGCCTTTCCGACGTCTCCATCAAAAGTAGTAACCAAAGCGCTCAAATACTCGGTCATTTTAATAATACATAAATAAGGATTTTCTCTTTCGTCAATTTCCCCATCAACCCTAAGCCCAAGATCTCGAGCAGTTTCCGGCATAAACTGACACACGCCGAGGGCACCAACACCGCTCTTTGCGTAACGATCCCCCCTGCTCTCGATAAAAATCAAGGCTTTGACAATTCTTGGATCTAGATCTTGTTCCATCGCCTGGATTTCAACATGATCACCATAACCTGCCAAAAAAGCTTTCATCGTATCGAATTGTCCAACCTCTCCCACACCTTTCGTACCAACATATTTTTCGACTTTTTGATAAATTTCTGCATACTCTTGAGGGGACGCACTTGGAAAGACCTCTCTAAAAAGATCGTTCATCTCAACCTTAGATACGGCAGACGCACGATTATCTTCGCTGACAGTTGCAGTCTTTCGCCCTGTCTCGTGTTCTGCAGGTTTCTGTTTAGAGATTTTTACGTCACCTTCTCCCGAATCCGCATGGCCAATCGAAACATCGGCGGCAAGATTCGCCATTCCGATCAGCATAAACCCTACAACTCCTGCCTCCCCCGCTTTCAATGCCGATTTAAAAAGCTTCCTTGTATACTCGATAGGCGACATGCCACGCTTATCTAAGCGATAATTTTCGTAAGCCCTGGAAGGTTTTCTCGAAGTAGTCCTTGGCCTTAGCTGTTCGCCACTCTGATCCGGCATCTTTTAATTTAACTTAAAACACGCGCACTAAATCAAGTATAATTTTGTTATGCCCAGATACGTTAAGTTTGCAATCCCTTTAATAATCCTTGCGCTATTCCTCTTTGCTTACTTCAGAATAAGCAGAAATGACGCGCCAGAAATTTCGCAACAAGAACAGTCACCGAATACGCAAATTGCGTCACAAGACGAAGCACTCAAAAATGCCCTCAACTTATATGCCCAGAAAAAAGAGGCTGGAGTCGATTTTTCAAACGGACCATGTCTCGGAATAATTGCAGAAGGTTGGGTTTTGGATATTGCACACAATCCACGACAAAAACTAGACGACCGTGAAGAAAATCAATGTAAGGATTTCCTCGAAGGTAGCGCCACTCACTTCATCGAACTTGATCCGGAAGGAAAGTTATTAAAAATTAACTAAATCAAAGACGGTTAAGGTTACGATGCCCGTTTCGTTTAGGAGTTAACTTTAGAGTATGCATCTCACCTAACCTTTTTACGAAACCTGCTTCGTTACCCTTAAACGATTCCTGTTTTTACTGATTGTCTCTCGGTGCTTGGGGTCTTGCCTCTGAAACGAAAATTTTCCTGCCTTCAATTTCTGTACCGTTCAACTGATCAATTGCTTTTTTAGCGTCTTCTTCTTTTGCCATTTCGACAAATCCGAAACCTCGTGATCTGCCTGTCATTCGATCCATGACAACATTTGCTTCAGTAACTCCACCAACCTTTGCGAAAACTTCTCTTAATTGATCAGAAGTCGTAGCAAAAGGCAAGCTGCCAACAAATAATTTAGTAGCCATCTGTGTATATCACACTCCTTTCTATAAACTTCTCCAGCATTAATGCCGGAGTTTTGCTCTTCAAGTTTTAGGCCCGCAGTCCTGAGCGAAGTCGTAGGACGAGGACTGCAAGCTTAGCTTACATAAGCGAACTGATACTTCCCTTATTCGGAAGATGTATTTGCTCTTCGACTCATTCATTCTAGGATTAACAATCATCCTTTTTTGTGAGCGAATATAAAACTGTCAAAAAATTAGTGAAAAATTGCAAAGAAGAGAACATTAACGTAGAGTTTTTCCGTTCAATAAGTGTTAATCTGTCTGAATTCTAGCTTGTTATGGGCTTTTAAGTCAAGTCGATTCATTAAGGTGTCGCGGGGGCTGTCTCTTGCAGGGTCATATCGACTCTCTGCAAAACCTGGTCAGGCGTAGTTTCCGACTTTAGAAGATACCCATAAGCACCCAGCTCCAGACCCTTTGCAATTGTGTCATCTTGAGCAACATTAGTAAGGAGAATAACTGGAATACCGGCAGTCTGGGGATTACCTTTAAGCTCTCTCAAAACGTCAATTCCGTTAACATTTGGCATTAAAATATCCAGAAGCACAAGATTTGGTTTTTTCTCGGCAGCAGCGGTAGCCGCTTCACTATCTGAAACTATTGTTGCGCTATGACCACCCTCCGCTAACTTCTTTTGATAAATATTAGCTAAATTAACGTCGTCTTCAACTATGAATATATTTGCCATTTTTACGCCCTCCCTACCTTTTCACTAGTATATCCTACTAGCTTTGATCCTGCACTTGCAAGTACGGCTGTCCTGTTTGCTTCTGCATTTTTTCGAACAAGATCCACGGTTGCAATTGGTACCGTAAAGTAAAAAGTACTCCCTTTCCCGATACCTTCAGATTCAACCCAAATCTTGCCGCCCGACGCTTCAATAATCCCTTTGGAAATAAAAAGTCCAAGACCCGAACTCTTTGCGCCCGCCTTAACTCTCCCCGATTTTAACTGTCCGTACTTTGAAAACAGTTTCCCTACCGCCTCTCTTTCTATCCCAATTCCAGTATCAGAAACGGAAATTAAGATGTCAACCGGGGATCCATTAACCACTTCCTTTTTAACTGTGACAGTCACCCTCCCACTATTTGTGTACTTGAACGAATTAGAAAGAAGATTACTAATCACCTGTTTCATTCTCATTTTATCGAGCCATGCGTTTGGCAGATTTTCGCCAACTACAACATCGAGCTTAATATTCTTTTCTTCGGAAACGGGCTTAAACTGCTCGACGCTCTCGCGAATTACCCGTGCAATATCACCAGATTCACAAACGACATCGAACTTACCTGCTTCGAGCTTCGCAACATCCAAGAGGTCGTTAACAATCTCAAGCATCGAATGAGAAATATTTTCAATAGTTAGAAAATATTTCCTCAGTTCATCCTCCGTTACTTTTCCAAGTTCGCCTTGTAAAAACTCGACTGTTGTTTTGATGCTAGTTAATGGAGATCGCAGCTCGTGGACCATCATTGCCGTGAAGTCTTGTCTCAGTTTCTCCAAGGATTTCTCGTGAGTAATGTCGTGGAAAAGTGCAACAACTCCATGGGGAATGTTGTTTTTGTCAACAACTCTTGCAAAAGAAACTCTATACGTCAACTCCTCAAATATTATTTCCACTTCAAGAACCTTGTTTTGTGAAACTAAAACTTCTTCCACCTTTGACCTAACGTCTAACTTTCCTGAAAACGCATTTACAATTTCAAAAAATCTAGGAGCGTTTGCCATCTTTAGCATTGATTCGAATTTTTTATTGGAGATAACAACGCTATATTTTGCGTCCACCATAAACATTCCATCCGCAAGAGACTCCACTGCTTGTTCAAGTTTCCCCTTTTCATTTTCCAGGACTTCGTGCAAACTAGTAACTGCATCCGACGCTTGTTTGGCAATCTTTTCCAAAACCTCGATGTCCTTTCGAAGATATTCACGTTCATTTTTTGAAGATACATTTATCAGGCCAACAGTTCGGCCAGAAACCATTATTGGCAAGTTAAAATAAGAGGCGATCATAGAGGCACCTTCCTCGCCAACAATTCTTCCCGAAATCTTCTCTTCGACATCAGACTCTTTAAGTAACCTGTCATTTAACTCTGAAAACGTCGAAAGCATATTCATCTTAACCTCACTTATAAACTTTCTGCTGACATCCTCATTTACCGTGCAGTCAAACCTAACCCGTTGTCTCTGGTCGTCAATTACCATATAGCTTACGGTTGAATATCTAACGATGTTGCCCAAAGAACCGCTTATTATTTCAATTATTTTCTGTGCGTCCAACAGGTACCCTATCCTTTTGCTTACCTCGTAAAGCACGGCATTCTCGTATACCCGCCTTCCAAGTTCAAGTTCTCTTTCCCGACCTCTTTCAAGTTCTCCAAGAAACTTTCTCCTCATCAGAAAGTAAGCAGCACTAGACGAAAGTGTGCTAACAACGGCAATAGCCAAAAGGCTGAATGTAAAGTCCATTTTGTGGGGTCCTACTCTAGTTTATGATACTTTTTTGCTCTCTTGCAATTTAGGTTGATATTTGAGAAATTTACCTCAGGTGTTGTGTCTAATGTAAAACAAATCATAACCATCTTAAACTCCAGATCACACCTTTTGATAATTAAGGCAAATTCTTCTTTTACCCAAACGTTCCAAAAAATCAAAAACGGAAAGAAAATAGATTTTATATTTGTTAAAAAGCCCAAAGCTAGACAAATGACTGCGGTGCAGCTTCTGCGCCTTGGTGGAAAAAGATTTTTATGGATACAAGGATTTTCTAATCCACCAAAGCCTAATTTGGTAACTCGCTTTTTACTTTCTCAGTCAGACAGACTTGTCGTAGATTCAAAAGAAGATCTAGAAAAACTTAAAAAATTGGGGATACCAAAATCTAAAATCGACATTATCTCAAAATCCCCTTGACATCACTCACCCTCTAAGACTACCCAGGGCCGTAGATCTTTTTTAATAAATTCGGGTGCGACAATAAACTTTGTCACCGATTTTATAAACATCAAGCTTACGAAATTCGCTTTTTCGTGAGAGAGCCAAAAAGATTTGGGCATAATTAAATCGTTCCTATATTTTTTAATAAGCGACTCAAGTTCTTCCTCTTTGGGATGATCAAAATAAAGAACTCTGTCCACAAGAAACTGACCGACTATCTTTTCCCCTGAAACCTTTATGTAGACGGTGTCCCCGGCAGAAACTTTCGCAAAAGGAGCGATTTTAATTCTCGAAAACCTTCCATCTATTTTCTTTTTGCCGGAAAAAATAAATTTGACTGCGTCAGGGGAAAAAATTGCCAAATGCTTCATTTGGGAAAGTGTATCATGGGAATCAAGAGTATCACGAGTATCATGGGCTTTTTAATGAATGACCAATAATCAAACACCAAATTACAAACAAATCATAAATTTTTAATTTTAGATTCAATGTCAAATGAATAATTTTTAAATTTTAAACATTAAGATTTGATTAAAAATTAGAAATTTTAAATTACAAATTATTTGAGTTTTAGAATTTGTGATTTGGGGTTTAAGCTTTTGATACCCTTAGTACTCTGACCACTCGTGGTACTCTTACAGTTCGAGGCTCTTGAGGTATTCTCGGAGTTCTCCGCTTATATCGTCATGGGCAAGCCCGTGATCAATTACTGCCTTCAGATAACTTATCTTATTACCGCAATCATAATATTTAGAATTTTTAAGCTCAACGGCGTAAACATCTCTCTTCTCAATCAGCTTCTCGATCGCGTCAGCGATCCAAATTTCTCCACCTTTTCCCGGCGTTAAATTCTCCAGAATCTCGAAAATATCTGGCGTAAATAAATAACTACCATGGGTTGCAAGGTCTGAGGGAGCTTCTTCAGCCGTAGGCTTTTCAACAATTTTGTTTATCTTAAAAATATTGTCACGGACGGGAGTAACATCAGCAATTCCATATTTGTGCAAATCTTCTTTTTTAATCCTGACTCCAGCAATAACAGGACATTCAAATTCTTCGTACGCCGCGACAAGCTGGACCGGTGCCGCGGGTTCTGCCTGGAAAAACTCATCTCCCCACATAACCAAAAAGGGTTCATCTCCTATAACGTCTTTTGCAACCAGAACCGCGTGTCCATTCCCAAGCGGTTCTTTTTGTCTCACATAGACAAAATTCGCAAGATTAGAAATCCTTCTGATTTCTTCTAGCTGTTCAGTTTTTCCATCTTTTTCAAGTCTCGCCTCAAGTTCAAAATGGCTGTCGAAATGGTCCTCAATCGCCCTTTTATGCCAACCTGTAACCACAATCACTTCTTCTATTCCCGCGGAAACCGCCTGTTCAACGACGTACTGAATAATCGGTTTATCAACAATAGGGAGCATTTCTTTTGGAGAAGCCTTAGTTGCAGGCAGAAAGCGAGTTCCAAAGCCTGCAGCAGGAATAACAACCTTTCTAACTTTTTTAGCCATATATTAAAATTAACACCTCCAACGTCGCGGAGGCAAGACAATTCTACCATCTCTTGCCTAAAAGTCTAAATTGGTGATAATATACCCCAGAATCCTCTTTCGAGGAAAAATAATTTAGTGGCATTTAACCCGCTCAGTTACTTAAAAGAATCAAAAGCCGAGCTTGAAAAAGTAGTCTGGCCCACAAGACCTGAAACACTAAGGTTAACTTTAGTGGTCATCGTTGTTTCCGTAATAGTCGGGGCATACGTTTCAGGAATTGACGCAATTCTTGCAAAATTAACGGAAAAGTTTTTGACCTAAATGGACGATCAAAATCAAAACGAACCAAAAACAACCGAAGAGTCATCTGATAAGGAAATAAAAGACTCGGCGGATACCAGTGGCGCTCAAAATCAAACAGATCAGCCCGTTAGCGAACCTGGAAACCAGTCGACTGAACCGACCGCAGAAGAATCTAGCGAGCCAACATCGGAGCCTGAAGAAGCTCCCGAACAACCATCTGAGCCAGCAGAAACAGCCGCCGACGAAGCAGCAGAGACTTCTGAAGCAACTGAGCCCGCCTCTTCGGACGCAAATGGCGTCTCAACTTCCGAACCATCGGAATCCGTTGAACCACAAGAAGAACCAAGGCGCATTCCGGGACCCGTTGCCGATGACGGCAAAGACGCCAAATGGTTCGTTGTTCATACATATTCGGGCCACGAGGCGAAGGTCGCAGCAACCTTAAAACAAAGAGTCGACGCTCAACACCTCCAAGATAAAATCCTGGACATTCTTGTTCCGACACAAGAAAAGATAGAAATAAAAGAGGGCAAGAAAAACACCGTCAAGGAAAAACTCTTTCCCGGCTATCTTTTAATAAGAATGATTCTGGACGACAACACCTGGCTTGCGGTCAGAACAACCCCAGGCATCACAAGCTTTGTCGGCAACTTCAACAGACCGACTCCAATTCCGGAAGAAGAAGTCACCAGCATCAAAAGATTTATGCAAATGGAAGCGCCGAAATTCAAAACCGCGTTTTCTATTGGCGAAGCGGTCAAGATTGTCGACGGTCCATTTTCCGAATTTCTGGGATCAATTTCCGAAATCGACGAAGAAAAAGGCAAGCTCAAACTTATGGTATCAATTTTTGGACGTGAGACACCGGTAGAATTGGACTTCCTCCAGGTCGCAAAGCTCTAATTTGCCATATTGACGCGCACTCCGCGTCTTAATATAAATAGATCCCCACAACCCTAAAGACCGTGGTTTTCTGATATTCGCTCAAAATAATATTAGAATCCCCAAAAAACCCTCTAAAAATAAACGCCCTTTGGCGAAAGGAGGTGAAATTACATGGCTAATGAACGAGATTTAGGAGAAGTTTCTCCTGTCTAAAGAGTTAAAAGCAGCATTCCTTGCCGACTGGTATTTGAGCCCGCCTGGCCGCAACGGGAACAAATGGAATTCACATTACACCAGCAGGTGATCAATTTGTTCGTACTGAAATTCTAAGACTCACACGATAAATTCCTGCTAAAATGTAGAGCATGTTTGACTTCCTACGATTAAAATTACCACCAAAAAATCCCATCGACCCCAAGGCCCTTCCTAGGGTACCAAAAATCCTTCTAATTTGGTCTCTAGCCCTCACAGTTTTCCTTCTAACACTCCTTTTCGCCTTAAATTACGGCACTAAAACCATATTAGACCCTTACTTGGGTGCTGTTGAAGAAAAGTTAAACCCCAAAGTGGAAAATCTAGCTGTTCAAAGCATCTTCAGGAATCAAATTCCAAATTTAGAAGGAAAGTGGGCCGTCGTAGTGCGTGACATAAATAATGAAGAGACATACCTTTGGCGCGAAAACGAGATGATGACTTCAGCAAGCATTTACAAACTTGCCGTTATGTGGGCAACTTATCAAGCATTAGAAGACGGAAAACTACAAAAGGATGAAGTTCTCTCTGAAGACCAATTTACTCTCGACCAAACCCTTGTCGGTCGCGATGAAGAAGGCCAGGAAGCCGAAGAACCATCGCAACAAGGAGGGGCAACCGTTTCCTACACAGTCGAAAATGCTCTCCACGCGATGATCAGCGTCTCCGATAACTACGCCGCTATTCTCCTTGCTGAAAAACTTGGCTGGGGAAACATCGAAAGGCTACTCAAGGCTGAAGGCGTAGAAGGTATCGACTTAACAAGTCCCAACTCCCCATTTATGACAGCAACTGCGACAAGCGACATCCTTGAAAGAATCTACGGCAAATCTGCTGTTAATAACACCGCTTCAGAAGAGATGAGGGATCTTCTTCTGAGTCAGAAAATCGCAAATAGAATTCCAAAATATCTTCCAAATGATATAAAAGTTGGGCACAAGACAGGTGAGCTTGATTTTGTAAGAAACGACGCAGGGATAATTTACGGCAGGAAAGGCAATTACATATTCGTATTTTTGACTGAGACCGACAGGCCCGAAGACACCAGCGAGAAAATTGCGCTTCTTTCGAAAGAAATCTACAACGCACTCGAAGGCAATCTGCCTTGAAATAACATGCGGTCTTAGCGTATACTCTCACAAATCAATAGCTAAATCGTTATTTCGAGCTTGCGAGAAACAAGCTCTCTTATATTGTTAAATCGTTTTTTCAATTTAGCAATTTATCAATTCAGCAATCTAACAATTAAATTTATGGCTAAAAAGGTTAAAACCATCATTAAGTTAAATGTCGTCGGGGCTCAAGCAACCGCGGCACCCCCAGTAGGTACTGCTCTTGGACCTCACGGTCTACCTATCATGGATTTTGTCAAAGCTTTTAACGAAAGGACACAAGACCAGCCAGGCACAGTTCTTCCCGTGGTCATAACGGTTTACGAAGACCGAACATTCTCGTTCATCATTAAAAAACCGCCTGTTGCCGAGATGATCAAGAAAACTTTAGGAATCCAAAAAGGTGCTGCAACAACTGGCAAGCAGACAGTCGCCAAAATGAACAAAGAACAAGCAAGAAAGATAGCCGAAGATAAAATGTCTGATCTTAACACCAAAGACGTAGAAGCAGCTATAAAAATAGTTCAGGGCACAGCCAGAAGTATGGGCGTAGAAGTTACTGAGTGACTTCTAGTTGTGTGTAGTAAGTTATGCGTCGTAATGAAGAAATTTAACTTTGAGAACCTGACTGTCTATCAACGCTCCTTGGAACCCACAGATAAGATCTACACTCTCACTAAAGGTTGGCCGAAAGAATATTTATTTGACTTGACAAGTCAACTTGGAAGAGCATCTCTTTCTATAACTCTAAATATAGCTGAAGGATCAGCAAAAGGTAAAAAGAATTCGGTAGGTTTTTAGATATCGCAAGAGGCTCTTGTTTTGAGATTGTTCTCTTATTAGAAATAGTCTTTGAGCAAAAATTAATAAACCTTGCAACAAAAAATGGGTTGCGAGAAGAAATTCGTCAGTTATCAAAAATGATAAGTGGATTGAAATCTGCCATAAAATAAGCTAAACTCACTACTCATAACTCAAAATTAATAACCATCATGGGAACAACCAGAGTTAAGGTCATCGATCTTGCAAGCGACGAGCAGGAAGTTAAAACTTCCAGAAAACACGCGGAAAAACTTACAAGTCCCTCCAAGATCAAACAAGAGGTTCAAAAACCTCAGGAAGAAAAACCAACAGAAGCAATTGAAACAGACACTAAACCAGAAAACACAGAAGCACAAGACGCAAGGCTGACGCCTGAAGGGAAAATTCGTGTCGGTACCACCTTACCCCCTAAAGAAAAAATCAAAATTGGTCAAAAACCAATTAAAGAGGCAAAAACTGCAACTAGTGTTCGCAAGAGAGGCAAAAAGTATCTAGATGCTGCAAAATTAATAGAAAAAGATAAGGCTTATCGTCTCGACGAAGCGATCGTGCTCCTTGCAAAGACGTCTATTACAAAATTCGACCCAACGGTGGAAGTTCACCTCAATGTAGTCGACAGGAACATAAGAGCAAAGGTCGACTTTCCACATTCTGTCGGAGAGAAAAAAGAGCTCAGGTATTTAGTTTTCTCAGACAAAAAATCAGACGCGCTGAAAAACGTTACTTGGGCAAGCGAAAAAACAATCGCCGAAATAGAAAACGGCACGTTAAAACCTAATCGCGATTTTGACGCCGTTATTTCCAGCCCTGCTTTTATGCCACAACTGGCACGAGTCGCCAAAATCTTAGGACCAAAAGGTATGATGCCTAACCCTAAAAATGGAACGGTTACAATAAAACCAGATGACATTATTGCAGGATCTACCTCAAGTACCATCAGCTTAAAATCGGATCCAACTGCTCCCATTCTGCACACAAAACTCGGCAAACTTTCGCTTAAACCAGAACAAATTTCTGAAAATCTTAAAGCATTAATTGTTGCAGTTGGCCCAAACAAAATTAAAAAGGCAACAATTAAAACTACGATGGGTCCTGCCATAAAAGTTGAAATCGCAACTTCAAAAAAGAACTAGTTTTGCTAACTTTCAAAAGACCTGCCATCTCTAAGTGGCTTTCAAGCTAAAAAGGGGGTGATAAAAATGGTATCAAATTTAAATATAATTCAGGACGATGATGACGACGACAAAGAAGAGGAAAAAGAAGATTCTGAAAAAACGACTGAGTAATTCCAAAAGGAATGTAATTAAAAAAAGCCTCAAAGTATTTGGGGCTTTTTAGTATCAGCTACAATCGTTGACAATAAAAGCAAAAAGTTGGTATAGTTTGCAACATATCCAAAGACCGTAGGCGTTCTTCGGTTTGTCGAAGAACTTAATTTCCTACGCAGGAACGTAAATAGAGAATCTTCTCTTCCCCTGACGCCTTTGATAGGCGTTTTTCTTTGGTTAATTAGAAATCATTATGAAAAAAACAACTCTTTCGAGTCGCGAAAAAAAGGTTGAATCAGTTCAATCTCTTGCCGAAAAGGTAAAAAAAAGCAAAACCATTGCTTTTACCGACTACAGGGGCCTTACCGTAAACCAAATTAAAGAACTCCGCGAAAAAATAAAAGAGGCCGGTGGCGAACTCATCGTTGCAAAAAACTCACTTTTCAAACGCGCACTTCTAAAAAACGATCTAGAAATTGGAGAAGATCAACTTATTGGCCCAACCGCTGCTGTTTTTTCTTACGAGGACGAAATTGCGCCTATCAAAAATATCGCAGATAACGCAAAAACATTCGGCCTTCCGAAGTTTAAATTTGGCTTTTTCGCAAAAGATCAATTGGATGAAAACGGGCTAGAAACTCTCGCAAAAATTCCAGGCCGAGACGTATTACATGGACAGGTTGTTGGAGCAATTTCCTCCCCTCTTTACGGAATTGTATCCGTTTTGTCGGCCAATATTAGAAATTTAGTATATGTACTCGACCAAGCATCAAAGAAAGTTTAAATATTAAAATACAAATATCAAAGTTGCATTTTTCAAAATCAAAAACTAATGAAGTTAGCTTCCATAATTTTGATTTTTAAATTTTGAATTAAGTTAAGGAGGTGAATATTATGGCAGACGACGATCAAAAACAAGACAAACCAGAAGAAAACAAACCGGAAGAAGCTCAAGCAGAAGCTCCAGCCGAACCTCAAACGGCTGAAGAACCTAAGGCAGAAGAAGCACCAAAGGAAGAACCTGAAGAGGAAGCAAAACCTACAGTCGAAGTAAGCGCAGAACTGGGAAAAATCATTGAGACAATAGAAAAACTTTCAGTTTTGGATCTTTCTCAACTCGTCAAAGCTCTCGAGGAAAGGTTTGGAGTTAGTGCCGCACCCGCAATGGTAGCTGGCGCAGCACCAGCAGCAGGCGCAGGAGAAGGCGCTGGAGCTTCGGAACAGACAACCTTCAACGTTGTTTTGACAGAATCCGGTGCCAACAAAATTTCTGTTATTAAAGTTGTTCGTGAACTAGTCCCGACTCTTGGTCTTAAAGAGGCCAAAGACTTAGTAGACAGTCCTCCAAAACCCGTTTTGGAAGGCGTCAATAAGGAAAATGCGAACGAGGCCAAAACCAAATTAGAAGCCGCGGGCGCCAAAGTCGAACTTAAATAACCCATTAAGGTCGAGCTCTTCTGGGGTTCGACCTTTAGGCCCGCAGTCCTCATCCGATAAGGACGAGGGCCGCATGGCTCTGTATAAATGGGTCTTTCCCCCCTTGACCTAGTTTTTCCCGCTGTGATATATATGAGTGCATATTAGTTTGTAGAAAGATAGATTAGTAAAAGAACACCTCACTACCTACTATTAACTACAAACTACCCACTAAATTATGGCTCTTGGAGATGACTGGCCCGAATTATTAACCGTAAAAGAAGTTGCAAAGATCTTGCGCGTTGCCCCACTAACCGTCAAACGATGGGGCAAACGCGGTAAACTTCCCGCAATCCGCATAAATTCCCGTGGCGACCGTCGTTATAAGAAAGAAGCGGTTTTGTGGCTTCTCGGTCAACAATCAGGCGGCAGCACAAATCAGTAAGCAAACCACTTGTCTCTTGCGACTTCACTTCCGTTCAGTCTAAAAAAGAAGCGTTCTTTGGTTGCTAGGACAACAATCCGGAGGGAGTTCTCAGTAAAGATAACAAAATAACGACTTCCTTCTTGCGATCCTCACATCGTGCAGCTACAAAATTCCAATTATCAAGCACATAACAAATAATTCTTAATTTGGAATTTTTAATGAATTTTAAATGCTTTAATTTATAATTTTAATGATTAGGATTTGATCAGAAATTAAAAATTAGAAATTGACTTAATTCGTTTATGGTTTGAAATTTGAGATTTAGAAGTTTAACTTTTGATACCCGTGATACTCTTATTTTAGGGATTCTTAACACAATAATTATAACCAGCTCTAGGAGTACACCTTAAGTTATTTAGATCTTTGTCTCCACTATTTTCAATGTTCACTGAAAGCGTATAGCTGAAGTCCGTGCTTTCATAGTAGTAAGGCGCAGGTGTGTATTGCCCTGGTGCCGGTGGTGGTGCCGGTGGTGGGGCCGGAGGTGGTGCCGGAGGAGGTGCCGGAGGTGGGGCCGGAGGAGGTGCAGGTGGTGGTGCTGTGGAAGTTAATGTCACATTCCTGAACTGCCCCGTTGCCAGC
>JANLHP010000032.1 GCA_024654445.1 Candidatus Curtissbacteria bacterium
GCATCTGATCCATATATGTTATTGATACGATATTACTACTGATTAATAAAGAGAATTTGCTCTTCCTTTACTATAAAGGGTATTAAACCGGAGGGCAAGTCCTGCGATTTAATACCCTTTACTTAACTGCGCACCACAAGGACACAGCGACCTTTTAATTCTTTGCGCCAGCCGGCATATGTTCCAAAACAAGATCTCCGGAAGAGGCGTCGAGAAAGCGCACAAATGAAGGAGTCACTTTGAACATCACAAAATCTGAAGCGCCTTTAATGTAATATTTGCTCTGATTTTTTGATTCAAAAAAACCAAGCGTTTCGGCCGTTTTGTCTTCCGGGATGAATTCAACTTTCCCGCGGATTTCAACCGCCTTAAGCGGGTCTAGTTTTTCCTCCACGACGGTAAGCGAGACATAAGGGTGGCGTTTGATGACCGAGTACTTGCCAAAGGCCTTGCGTGTGCCGAAATATACGTTCAAATCGTCATCTATGGCGTAGAGCATAAGAGATGTCGTCGGGTGTTCATCGTCCCCTACTGTTGAAAGCACAGCCTTGCGGTGATCGTTTAAAAAATCTTTGATGATCCCCTTAAGTTCTTTTTCTGACATGTTTTTTTAATTTAGATTAATTTATGTGCATTATACCAAAAAGTAATATTAGGGTCATGGTTGGAAATTATTGATATAATTAAAAAGGGTTCTTTGCTTAAAATTTTTCTTACTCTTTGATGTCGTACTTCTTGTAAAGCGCAATTTTTAAACCGGCGGATCTTGCTTTATTAATGGTATCTTGAGTTCCAGTACTATTATTTACTTGAAATGCGCATACTTCATCCGATATGGCGACTTCTTCATTGTGTCGAAGATCATAGTGATCCTGTGTAATATCATACTTGGGCGGCATTTCTATTAAATGCTCTTTTCTTAGCTCTTTGATCTGCTTAAGAACTTTTTCAAGCTCGTTGATGCTTTCTTCTGTGACTGGAAACTTATTCCAATTTTTTCGATAATCCGAAATATAATTTGTCAGATCTGTGGGAATGATCACCTTTAGTCGCAAAATGCTAGGGTCAATCAATAATGCCTCAGTCATGGCAAAATAATCAACTCCGGTTGCTCCCCCAGTTACAACCCCGTCTCCACGCGCGAGCACTTTGCGTACCGCAACACGTACGTCGTTCTCAACTTCCTTGTTTGTGAGACGCCATGTACCAGTAAATATGACCCATTTCATAGATTTATTTTTCATTTCTCGACAATTTTTTTGCCTCAAGCACGAGGAATAGGGGTATCTCTTTGCGGGCAATGTCTTCCGCGCTCTGCCGAGGACCACGTTCACTTCTCTTGTGCGAGATCCATTCTTCAAGTTTGACAATAGCGAAACCTTCTTTTGCGAACGCCTTCGCATAATCCTGGAGAGAACGGTGGTATGAAATGGTCTGCGCACTTCCTTTTTTGCCCGGGTGCATGTCTATCTTTGTTTCAAAAGCTGAAAGGTACCTTCC
>JANLHP010000033.1 GCA_024654445.1 Candidatus Curtissbacteria bacterium
GCTGAAGCGAAATTGAAAAGCTGCATAGCCGCCAACAGCAAAAGCCAAAATTAAAATTGAATGTAAAACTGTGTCTAATAATCGCATATTGTTAATTGTTAATATTATCAAGGTCTCTCCTTAACAAGGATGAGACCTCCTCCTCGTATCCTACAGTATCGCCCCACCAACAGCATACCAAACAACAATCAAGACAAAACCTAAGAGCATTAGGTGCGCTAAAATACCGCTTCTTAAGCTCACATGCGCTCTTTGAAGCGTGACAACAACCTCAAGAACCAATAGCGCGAATATAAAACCTACTAACCCCAAGGAGACTCCTTTGGCAATTGAAAATTGACGGCTCGCGAGAACCGTTGCCTGACTGTTCCCGACAGCCAGCGCGGAATCACGAACATTGGCAACCGCAACAGGCGAAGGTAGTGGCGAAGGAGACACGCTCGGCAGAGTCTTGGAAGCAGCAGGGACAGGCGTAGCCCTCTCCTGGGCAACAGGCGCTGTGGGTGCAACCTGCGATACACTCGCCCCAAACATTTGCACAACCAAAGATCCTTCCTTGTCTCCGAGCTTGCCGTTTGTTACCGCGACTCCGATTTCCTTGAAGTTTCGGTCGAGTATATTATTTCTATGAGAAGGTGAGTTCATCCACGCTTCGACTGTCGAGCTGGCGCTCGAAAAATCCCGAGCCAAGTTTTCCCCCGCAAAGACGTATTTATACCCCGCACCGCTAATAAAAAACCATGGAGTTACCCCAGTCGGTGAATTGTGAGCCCAGTAATCGTTAGCGTGCATATCAACCGCCTTCTGAGCCGCGGCACTAGCAAGTAGCGGATTGTATGTCAGGGCGCCTACACCATTTTCCTGTCGCCGCAGGTTCGTCAGAGCGATTATCTCGTCGGCGCTAAAATTTGCCGTACCCAGTATCTGAGGCGCCTTAATTTGCACAATAAAAAGGCCTACCGTAAAAAAAAGCAGAATTTGCAAATATACAAAAAGCGCGCCCAGAGAAACACCATGTGCCCTGTGATGAATTTGGTCATGGCTGGTCAAACCGCCGTCACGCTCAACAACTCCCGGCTCAACGAAGTAATGTGGTAAGAAATGATGAGAAATCTTTCTGTGAATCATACTCCAGTATGTAAAAGAACTAAGTTCAGAGTCAAGACAAAAGGGTTCATTAATTCTTAATTTCTAATTTGTAATTTCTAAGCAAATCCTAATGTCTTAATTTAAAAATTTAAAATTAATTTATTGACTAAAAATTGAAAATTGTAAATTAAAAATTCTTGCTATTAATTTCACACACCAATATCAAAGTTAACAACCGCTCTTCTTTTTGTGACCTTAACATTTTCAAATTTTGCTAGAATCTTCGGCGTCTTGCCTGAGGTTTCAACCTGAACAGTGTAGTTACCTGCTGACATAAGCAAAAAGTACCTCCCCAAATGGTCGCTCGTTGTATGTCCCAGGCTAATATTCTGTGGCATCCTTATCGCGTTAATGTTTACATTGCCAATAGGCTTGCCGCTCGCCTTATCAAAAATAGTCCCCCAAAGCTTATTTGGAAAATAACTCTCCCAGAAAAGAAGGCTCGCGCCAAAAATAATCAACAACAACAAGTTCTGGCCTGTAGGGAAAAGAATGTAGACACCGAGCGCGCAAAAAATTCCGATTATTAAAATTATCACTCTCACCCTCTGCTTTAGGACACCTGCTAGTCCCTTTTTCGCTCCAGGCTTGTTCTCTTGATTCCAATCGTAAGAAACCGGATCCATAGGAATATTCAAATTGGTGATATAAGGGTCTTCAACTTCGAATACTTCGCCATGGTAGACATTTTCAAATTTACCGTCAAAGAGTCCCTTTACCTTTTTTGAAGGAAAAAGGTAGTGCGTTTTTTCTGACACGATTACGTATCTTCCAGGCGTTACTAAAAAACCGAATCTTCCGTCTATGTCGGTAATTCTCGTTTGTTTGAACTCTCCCACCCCACTTTCGTAAGTAGCGATCGTGACCAGCGCAGGGTCTATCGGAAGCTTGGTAACCGAATCGTAAACTAGTCCCCATGGCCTTGCCTCTTCCTCGCTCCTTCTGAAAAAACGCATGAAGGGAAAAATAAGGCCGAACACAACTTTGGGCACATCCCCCGCCCGCTTGACTTGCGAGAATGCGGAAGAAAGAATCAACAAAACGACGAAAAAGGCGCAAACTGCTCCCAAAATTTGAGCCAATTTTGCAACCGACGAAACAATGTCACTGCTTCGAAACACGCTTGTGGCCTCAAAAAAAGATCCATGTTTCAAAGAATCCGCGTAAAAATTGAAAACAAATAAAATCTGCGCGTTGAGTGGATCAATCCAAGAAATAATCGCAGCCAAATGGAAAGAAGAAAAAAATAAAAATGCCAGAAGAATTAAGGCAATGGCAAAAGTTAACTTGCGCATTTTAAAAAACTTGATAGGACTTGGTGAGTCAACCATTAAGAGTCTCCATCTGTCATTCTACGATACTCTTAAAGTTTAAGGCCCGCGGTTCTGCAAATGCAGAACGAGGACCGCAAGCTTTGCTTACAAGAGCCAGCGAAAAACGTTCAAGGTGAGATCCTTGAATCTAAAATAAACCCGAAATCCGAAGCACGAAATCCAAAACGAATTCAAATGACCAAAATTTTTAAAATTCTAAAATGTTTTAGAGCATTCCAAAATTTGAATTTTGATATTGTTTCGAGTTTCGATATTCGATATTCGAATTTTTTAATCACGGTCTCCTCCTTGAACTTTTTAGGTTTAAGGTAGGGCACCTCTTCGAGTCTGAGCTTGAGAGCTTTTCCCTCAGAGTCGAAGACTTTCGATGACTCCCTCCAAAGGCGGGCAGGCAAAGATGCCACCTTAAACCACAACGATCTTACAATTAGATTTACTTTTCGTCTGAAGCGTAAATATACGGAGCAATGGTCCTATCCCAATCAAAAACTTCCCCATCCTTAAAAAACCTTGCTTCTTCCTCTTTTGCCGATTCTTCACTGTCAGAAACATGGACAATATTCGCGCTCGTACTCATCGAAAAATCAGCTCTGATCGTTCCAATGTCCGCGTCCCTACCATTTGTTGCTCCGGCCATTTTCCTAACGACGGAAACCGCGTCAACGCCTTCGAGAATCATTCCAACTAAAGGCGAAGACATCATAAAACTCTTCAAGTCCGCGAAAAACGGTTTATCTTTGTGGTGTGAATAGTGCTCTTCTATTAAGGCTTCAGACGCAGAAATCATCTTAAGAGCGACTATCTTAAGACCCTTTTTCTCAAATCTTTGAATAATTTCGCCAATTAAGCCTCTCTGCAATGCGTCCGGTTTCAAAAGTACAACAGTTTTTTGCATGTTAAAAGAGTATCATGAGCAACAAGAGGATCACAAGTATCACGAGCCTTCTCTAAAACTCTTGGTACCCGTGGTACTCTGACTACTCTCGATACTCTAAACTTTAAGTATCTTCTCAAAGCCTACTGGGTCCTTATAAGGACCAATCACAGCCAAATTAAGGTTCGAGTTGCTGACCATAAATTGCGCCACTCTCTGCACGTCTTCCGCCGCAACCGCGTCAATATTCTTTAGATACTCGTCCATCGTCCTGATTCTGCCTTCCAAAAGTTCATCTGAGCCGTAAGAAACAGCAACGGTTCTTGAGTCTTCAAATGAAAGTACCGCCCTACCCTTCATATACTCTTTAGCTTTTTTCAACTCTTTATCAGAAACCTTGACGTTTGCAATCTGATTGAATTCGGAAAGTATGACCGATATCGCGTCTTTAATCCTCTTTAGGTCCACACCAGCTGAAGCTGCCAACGTTCCTGTGTCAAGATAACTCTCGTGGTCAGCTCGCACGTAGTAAGCAAGGCCTCGTTTTTCCCTAACATTTACAAACAACCTCGAAGACATTCCTCCTCCAAGAATCGAGCCTAAAACACCCGCGTTATATCTATCCGGATGTCCCATTTTTAGACCACGAAAACCAACCACAAAGTGCGCTTGATCGGTCTTTTTATAAGCAACCTTAAGCTTCGGTTTTTTTTGATTTTCCGAAACCGGCAAGAAAGTTTCAACCGGGTGCGGCTTGTGATGCCCGAAGTGCTTTTCCAGAAGTTCTTTTGTCTCTTTAGTATTGAAGTCGCCCGCGATCGCGATAACCATGTTGTTTGGAACGTACCTAGCTTCTATGTAATCCAGAAAGTTTTTCTTCTTCATCTTGCGAATAACTTCTTTTTGGCCCCCTATTTCCCAACCTAGGGGCTGATCTCCCCACATTACTTCTTCGTAGACTTCAGCGACTTTCCTCATCGGGGTGTCCTCGTACATGTTGAGCTCTTCAATAATTACCCCTCTTTCCTTTTCGATTTCTTCAGGATCAAACTTCGAGTTCCAGAGCATGTCAGAAAGCATGTCTAAAAGCAGGGGCAAGTGTTGAGAAGCACTCTTTATGTGATAAGCGGTAATTTCCTTGCCCGTAAACGCGTTGTAGTCGGCACCAATTTCATCGAGCGCGTGCGAAATGTCTGCAGCAGTTGGCCGCTTGTTCGTCCCCTTAAAAAACATGTGCTCTAAAAAGTGGGAAATTCCGTTAGTTTGTTTAGTCTCATATCTGCTTCCTGCCCCGGCAAGAATAATCGCGGTTACCGACCTAAAAGCAGGCAAAGGCGCAAGAACAACTCGCAGCCCGTTTTTTAGCGTAATTTTTTCAAAATGATTGTTACTCATTAGTTTCTAATTTCTAATTCTTAATTTTTAATCAATTCTTTAATGTTTAACTAATTAATATTTGAAACATTCATTAGAAATTAGAAATTTTAAATTAAAAATTAGTTATCTGATCTCTACATCTTCAACATCCCAACTGTAGTCGCTATAGACCGTCAGGATACTAAAACGAGGCCCTTGAAAGTTGCGTTCACTCGCAACAGCCCCGATGGTGGTGATTCTAACAGAACCGTCTGGAGATTTAAACTTTGCAAAGAAGTGCAAATCCCCCGTAAACAATCCGCTCACCTTTCTTTCCTCTAAGAGTCCTGTCAAGTTTTGGGCTTGCGAAGCAACGACCGCACTGTCCGCGCCCATGATATGCGCACTGCTCGGGTGAAATGGCGTTTTGTGCACAAATACCAGCTTCAACTTCTCGTCACCAGAAAGCGCGTCCGACAAAACCTTCCAGTCACTTTCACTAATACCTTTATATATATCACTATTATCCAGTAGAACAATCCTAACCCCATTTTTGTCCAAAACTTGCGTTGGCTCCCCGAAGACTTGCTCAAAATTTGATGTCGCTTCTTCACCTCTATTCCTACTATCCCAATCATCGTGGTCTCCTGAAAGAACAAAATACTCCAACTTTGAATTATCAAATACTTGCTTAACCGCAGACAAATCATCGAGCGTCCCAACTTGTGTCCAGTCTCCAAGTCCAATAACAGAATTAATACCAATACCCTGTGCTTGCGCCAGAGCTCTCCCAAGCAAATCGTTTTCTCCACCAGAATCTGTAACTAGCGCTACTCTTAAAATTGGGGTCTTCTGCTCACGGACGAGCCCACTAATATTGTCTTTCGCATCGTATGGCAGTGGCCCAGCCAGCGTGTACCCCAAAACAATGGATATAACAACGAGTACAAAAAGCAGTACTTTTTTCATTACATTTTTTCGGGGGCAGAAACTCCGAGAAGTCCCAGGGTATTCCCTAGGGCAATTTTAGCAGACTTAACTAGATCAATACGTGCGTTTTGTAGATCACTATCTTTACTAATAACCGGACAATTCTCGTAGAATTTATGAAAGCTGTCGGCAAGTTCCATCGCATACGCGGTTAATCTGTGGACCGCGAAGCTTCTCGAAATCTCATCCACAAGCTTCGGCAGCTTCGCTATCTGCCTAATCAAATTCAGTTCGTAGTTTGTAGTCAATAGCTCATAGTCTACTCCCCCCCCTGTCATTCTGGCTTGTCCAGAATCTAATCGGGTTGCTTTATCTATAATCGACGCGATTCTGGCGTGCGCGTATTGAACGTAATAAACTGGATTTTCCCTAGATTTTTTAGAAGCTAAATCTAAATCAAAATCAATCGGAGAATTCGCGTCGTGCATGAGGATAAAAAATCTCAAAGCGTCAGGCCCGATTTCATCCAAAACTTCTCTTGCAGTCACAAAAGTACCCGACCTTTTGGACATCTTAACTAGTTTTCCTCCGCGCTTAAACCTAACCCATTGATACAAGATTACGTGGAACCTAGAAACATCGTAGCCCAGCGCAGATATTGCAGCCTTCAGCCTAGGAACGTGCCCGTGGTGGTTACTTCCCATCACATCGGCGACTAAATCCGCTCCGCCTTCAAATTTTATGTTGTGATAAGCAATATCGTTTGCAAAGTAAGTGTATGAACCGTCCGATTTTTTAACAACCGTTTCCCTGTCCTTCAAAAACTCATCACTAGGCGCAAACCAGATTGCACCATCCTTTTCCTTTAAGAACCTTTTGACCTTCTCCAATACTTCTTGTGTAGCTCCGTTCTTCAAAAGATCACTCTCGGTATAATATTCATCGAAGTCAATTCCCATTGCGCGAGTATCCTCTTTAATCTCATCAAAAATCAGCTCCACCGCCTTTTTGCCCGCTTCTTGGCTACTTTTGACGTCTCCGACTTTTTCCGCAAGTTCTTCTATGTACTTGCCTTTATATTCCTGGTCCTCTAGTTTCTTACCTTTTTGAATATTGAGAATCGACTCTCCCAGCTTCTCAATTTGTCCACCCACATCATTGTGGTAGTATTCTCGCAACACTTCATAGCCGTTAAACTCCAAGATCAAAGCAAGAACATCCCCTATCGGCCCTCCTCTCGCATTTCCAAAGTGGAGAGGCCCAGTCGGGTTGGCAGAAATAAACTCCACACGCGCCTTTTTACCTTCACCCGACTTGTTTGATCCGTATGCTTGGTTTTGTTCTAATACGTCTGCTACCTGTTTTTGCCAAACCTCTGGTTTTAAGAAGAAATTTATAAATCCCGGCTCTTTAACTTCTAGTTTAAGAACGTAGCTTTGATTCTTCAAACTATCGGTTAAAATCTTCGCAGTCTCCATCGGCGATTGCGAAAGGCCGTGGCTAATTTTCAATGCCAAATTTGTAGAAAAATCCCCAAAATCTGGGTTGTCATTCCTTGTTACTTCAACATCCCCTACTTCAGCTCCTAGCTTTTTAACAGCTTCAGCAAGGTCCTTTTTAATTTGATCCCGAGTCATGAATAAAGTATACATCAGATTCTCTTGATGCTTCCGTCCTTTTGTACTTCGAGCTTGATCGTCTCTTCTTGATCATTTCTTAACACATTAACTTTATGCAAAGACAACAAGTCCATCACTTCTTTGTGTGGATGACCATAGTTATTCTGTCCAAGTTGAATAATTGCTATTTGTGGGCTGATCTTTGATTTTTTCGAAGACACTACTGCTTACTGCTTTTTTGGTTTTTAAGTCTTCTAAAGTGCTGTAGGGGCGCGAGGCGATAATTTTTTGGGCGGTCACCGGACCAATACCCGGAAGCCCGTCCAGTTGTCCCTCTGTCGCATCATTAATGCTGATCAAACTACTCAATGTGCTTGTACCTCTCACACTTTGACTCTCTGACTCTCCCGCTCTTGCAACTAATATCTTCTGCCCATCTGTGACCTTCGATGCCAAATTAACTTTAGCCATATCGGCGTCCTCACTCAGTCCGCCAGCAGCCAATACTGCATCCTTAGTTCTGGAATTTGTCGGCAGCTCATAAACACCCGGATTGTTAACCGCACCGTCTACGTGCACAACGATTTTTTCGCTTACAACCTCAGCATCAGCAGAGACAATTTTAATATCGGTGGAAGAAGATTGACCTCGAAGGAATGCAAACAAACCAATTGTGAGCAGAATGACTCCGAAGAGAAAGACTAAAGAAAAAACGAGAGTAGACTTGTTTTTATATTGTTCGTAAATTTCTGCAACAGCCATGGCCGAGCAGATTGAGAAATTATATACCCTGTTGCAAGTAGTCTAGGAAAATTAAATTTTTACTCGACTTTGAAGAATTGCGTGCCTGTATTCTTTCAGCCACTTTTTAAAAGCGACCGTTAAATCCTCTGCCCCTCTCTGGGCAAGTTCACGATTGACCACTCCACCGTGATGGGGGTGTTTAAACATTCTTTTGTTAAAGCTGGAAAATCCGTGCGCGTAATGACAAAGTTCGTGCGCTATAGTATATCTTACTATATCAACGGGCATGTCTTCTCTGGCAAACATCGAAGTAACTGTGACAACACTTTTCGCCGGCTCTTTAGGCTTTCCAAGTATTCTTCGCATACCTCGTGGTTTAAAAAGTTTAATCGAACCAAATCGATACTTCGCCTCCCTGCCAAATCTGATTTCAATCGGGTTAGTAATTTTTACATCTGAAAAATAATTCTTAAGAAGAAAGTCCAGTTGTTCTTGAAGCCACTCGTTGTCTCTCATGTGTGTGAATTGGATTATATGTAAGCAAAATGTATAATTCAAGCAAATGTCAGAGGCAACAGATCAGCAAGAAGAAGCCATAAACCCAGACGAACAATATAAAGCAGTAAACATAGGTGCCAAAAGTGCTATGGATGAAGCAAAAATGTGGCTCAACTTCAGTTCAGATGCCGAAGACCTCATTACGTTTTCCTTGATGGACGTTATTTCTACTGATCCCGGAGCAGAAGTCTCAGACGAAGTTAAAAAAAGAATAGAAAGCGAAAGGCTTAATTTTATCCAAAAAAATTTAAAAGACAATCCTAATCTCTTAAAAATCCAGTCTCTCACCGATCAACTGGCCGGAAAGATTAATGATCTTTTTAGTCACAAGCACACACCTGAAACTATTAAGAAGAATCGAGTACCGCTCAGAGACATTGATGTTTTAAGCGAGCAATTGGAAATAAATTTAGGCACATTACCTCGTCCCCTAATTGCTTCCGAGCAAGGTTAATGCGTTTCTACGCTGAAGTTTGAGGAGTGGGAAAAATAAGGAGTCCCGTCCTTAACAAATCCATACCAAGTGCTTTTCTCTTTATGACCCTCAGGATCCGGACCCTCAACTTTTAGTGCCAGATCAACCTTGTCACCTTTTTGCAATTTGCCTCTTTCCGAATTAACAGAAGATTCGGTCGAAGGAACATTCCTAAGTTTGGCGTCGTCGACTTCACAAATTAAATCCCTGACAATCCTTTCTTCCGGTGGGTTTTCCAGCTCCTTCTTCAAGTCCTTTTGGGCATCAGTTAAAGAAATCGCTCCAACCTTTTCGCCGATATTTCTCGAGCCCTCTGCGATTGGCCTAGCGACACCCGGATCCTTTGAAACTTGGTGAAGTCCAAAGCCAAATGCGCTCAAGGCTGTTACAACACCCAACGCTTGGAGCGTTCGCCGCAGTCTGCTTGCGCGTCTTTGCGGACTTAAAGCATCCCCGCGAGCCGGATGCTTCGCGCTCAATACTTCTTGTGAAACTGAAGGTGGTTCTTTTCCTTCTGACATGTTTTTAATATACCTAAATACCTACAAAAACGCTAACTACGTTCCCCGTTACCTCTAAAAGCCCTCGCTCGAATTTAAATTCCAAATCGTCTCCGTCATGAACAATAACTTTATCCGAAATGAGTGAAATAAAATTTTCATGCATCGGCAAAATGTCAAAAGGGCCAACCTTGTTAAAGCCAGAAACAGCCGTCGCCTTACCGTCGTAAAGTGGCCCGGAAGCGGAAACAATTTTGACTTTCAGTTCTTGTACATTTGTCATCTTAGGCCCGCAGCTTGCGAGGACCGCAAGCTCTGCTTATTTTAGACCCGCAGATCTACATAGTAGATCAAGGATCGCAAGTAAATTTATTTACTTATCTAAGTCGGCAAGACTACCCACTCCTAAAAACGCCTCATCTTCATAGTGATCAAGTTTGCCTGTAATAATCCTGTAGACTTCTTCGACAGTCTGTTCACGATCAACGTACGTTCCATGTTTACCCGTAAACTCTTGAATAACGAAAAAGTTCTGAGTCATATAGTTTATTAATTTTTTAGCCCTATGGTAAACCAGTCTGTTTTCGGCTGATAACTCGCTGTCCCCAACAATAGAAACAATCCTTTCCAGCTCTTGCTGGAGTTTAAGAATTCTTTGCGCTTCCAAAGCCGTATCGTAGTGGAATTTTCCAACTAACGTTGGCTCAAGTATTGCTGAAGACGAGTTACTAAGGTCAATTGCAGGATATCTTCCTTCTTCCGCGATCTCACGCGACAAAATAACAACAGAATCAAGGTATGGAAAGGCGCTTTGCACTCCCTGATCGGTAATGTCGTCGGAAGGAACGTAGATCGCTTCAACCGAAGTAATCGACGCGTCCTTAGTCGAAGCTATCCTTTCCTGAAAAGCAGCCATTTCGCTGTCCAAAGTAGCCTGATAACCATCTTCCGAAGGAATCTGGTTCATTTGCGTCGCCAGCTCGTTTCCAGCCTGAACGAATCTGTAAACATTATCGACGAAAAAAAGCACGTCTTGCTTCATAACATCACGGAAATATTCCGCGATAGTCACAGCCGAAAATCCGACTCTGAAGCGAACGAAGGCGTTTTCGTTCATCTGCCCGAAAACAAGCGCTACGTTTTGAAGAACTTTGTTAAACTCCAAAAGGTCGTAAAGTTCCTTTCCCTCGCGACTACGCTCGCCTATACCCGAAAAAACAGATATACCCTTATGATATATTGCGATATTGTGAATAAGCTCGGTCAGTAGCACGGTTTTGCCAATCCCTGCTCCACCTATAAAACCAATTTTGCCTCCCCTCGCGACTGGCGCGAAAAAATCAACCGCTTTAATGCCAGTTTCAAAAACTACCTTTTTATTCGTAATTTGTGAATATTGCGGAGACAAACTATAGATAGGCGCCTTTATTTTTGTCTTGATTTCGCCCTTTTTATCAACCGGGTCACCAAAGACATTAATAATCCTGCCCAAAGTTTCGCGGCCGACAGGCACCTCGATCGTTTTACCACTATCAAAAACTCTTGCGCCTCGATATAAGCTGTATACGTCGCTCATCACAAAACAAACGATATTTCCGCTCGAAGAAACACCCACTACTTCCATTAAAGTGTTAGGGTCGTCTTCCAAAACCAGAATGTGATGTTCCTTAGGCTTCTCATCGAAAAACTCTACCTCACAAACCTGCCCGTTCACGGAGACTACACTACCCCAAACATCACTAGAATTTTCTTTAACTTCTGATTTTTTCATTTTGTCCTTTATATTTCGAGTCATTGCGAGAAATACAAGCTCTTATTTAAGGTGACATCCTTGCTTGCCCGCCTTCGAAGGGAGTCCTCGAAAGTCTTCGACTCTGAGGGACAAGCCCTCATCGCTCAGACTCGAAGAGGTGTCCTACCTTTAGGCCCGCAGACTTTTAGTCGAGGACCGCAAGGAATTTAAAAAATTCCTTAAATCTAAAAGTATTTCCCTAAGTATTTAAGGTCTCACCTTAAAGAAGGATGAGACCTTCCCCATGTTCCGTTACTTTTCCCATAAGCTCATACCCGCGAACATTGAAAGCATTTTATTGTTTTCTTGCTTTCTTTTGTTTTTAATCTCTTGCCTTCTGCTATTTTTTAATAATATATCTATCTTCTGTCCGGCTTCATCCATAAGTGTGGTCCGAGCAGAAAACCTGGCCAGCATTGAATCGAGCATCTTTTCCTTGAAAAAAGTTCCTATTATTTGACCCTCAAAAAATTTAAGAACATCGTAAGCTGAAGGTTCAAAAAGAAACTTTTTTGTGCGCGGCGCTACTTGATCTACTTTAGAACTTCCAGAAATATCATCTATCTGGGGAACTTGCCTTAAAACTGAAACAAAGCTGGGATAAACAACCAAAATCCTTTCGTACGAAGAAATATAGCGGACAACTGGTCCCAGGGACTGATCGCTCAGGCGATAATCATCCATAGCAAAAAAGTTGAAGTCAAAAATGGGCTTTTCCGATTCCGCGAGATACCTGCCAATATCTCCCAAAATAACTTTGTCACAATGCATTCGTGAAGCTACATCTCGATAAACTTTGTAGGATTGAAAAACAACATTACCCAGTAAGCCTTGATTGCCAGAAATTAAAACGACAACAGTTTTTCCGTTACGCTTAACGAGCGCAAGCTCTGCCTCCCGTCTCTTTTTATCACCAACGAGTGCCAAATGTTCAAAGTAAGCAGCTTTTGCTTCAAAATAAATCCGCGCTACACCATCTAAAAAGTCGCGCGTGCTAAGTACGTCGCGCCTGATCTGCTTCATTTTAGAAAGTGCCAGGTCTTCATACGTACCCGTTATTAAACGCAGCGAATAGAGCCGGCTTAAATCTGTTTTTAAGTCCTTTTTATACCGCATAATGCCTCCAGCGCGCCTTTGTTATCAAATACAACCTTTTCAAATCTTCGAATTGAACCTAAGTCAATACTAGTTTCAAGTTCTCGCGTCAGTTTATTAACTTCCCCCTTGACGTAGGCTTTGTAAATAACATCTTTGTGAGCTCTGATATCAGAAGGACCAAAACCATCCCAAAAGCTGGAAAATAACATTTGCACGAAAAGCAGTTGCAGAACCCGCGGAACAACAACATCTCCTCGTTGCTCAAGAATTGCCATCAGCTTTTCGCCCTCACTCAACGACTTCTGAGTCGATTCAAGAAGTTCAACACCAAATTTGGCAACGTCTTGAGCTTTACCGTAATCAAATAGAATGTCCCTGACCTTAAAAGAAATCTCCCGCTCAATCGTCTTCAGCGTTTGCCTTCCCACCCTGGTTACAGAAAGTCCAACGTTTATTGCTGGTCTCAAACCCGTTTGAAATGTGTCGACGTCGAAAAACAAATGACCATCTGTCATTGAAATCAAGTTCGTTGAGATATAACCTGTAAAATCACTCCCTACAGTCTCTACAACAGGCAGACATGTAATCGAAGCCGTTTTACCCTTAATCTTTAAAGTAAGAGTCTCGCTATCCGCGCTTTTTGAAGAAAGCATAAACCTTCCCGCCCTCTCCATAAGATGTGAATGCAAATAAAAAATATCCCCGGGATAACCGTCACGACCAGGCATTTTTTTAGAAAGAATAGAAAGCTCTCTGAAGTATTTTGCGTGTCTTGAGATTTCATCGAGTACCAAAAGCACGTCAAAACCCATATCCCTAAAGTACTCTGCTATAGAAAACGCGGTGAAAGGAGCAAGATAAATAAGACTAGTGGGAAGAGAAGCTGGCGCTGCCACAACAACTGATTTAGAAAAGGCGCCGAGTTTGGAAAGTCTGTCGACCACGGAGGCAAGATCGCTCTTCTTTTTACCTATAGAGGCGTAAACGCAAACTGTTCCCAGAGCCGTTTGTCTGGCAATTACCTGAAGCAAGAATGTCGTCTTACCCACTTTTTGATCACCAATAATCAACTGACGTTGACCCTTACCTAAAGGTAACAAAAGATCAACTAAGGTAACACCCGTCTCCAAATTCTGGTTAATCCTTACTCTATCGATGATAGGTGGAACAGTCGAATCAGGATATCGTTCCTCAGTGCTTGCCAACTTCCCGCGACCGTCTATTGGTTCCCCAAAAACATCGACAACCCTGCCCAAGCTATTTTTGGAAACCTTAACCTTGAAAGTTTCTTTTGTTCGCACAGCAGAAGAACCAATACTGACACTCTGACTATCGAGAAGAAGAACCCGCGTTTGTGTAGAAAGTATCGCGTTAACAATCCCAATTTGCCCAGTCTCGAAAACAATTTTCTCCCACACCTTAGCTCCCGGCAGTCCCTCACACATAACCAAAACGTTATTAGCAGAAACCACCCTGCCTACCTCTCCAACACTTTTTAAATAACTCTCAAAAGATGTCATGAAACTTTTGGTTTTGAAAATACAATTTTAGTTAGTTACGTTTCGACCCAGAACTTCCGTTGTGAGTCTCGAAGAAAGTGAAAAATCGCGGAAGTGATCATTTGCGATAATTTGAACACCACCAATTATTTTTCTATTGACTGAAAGGTCTATCAGGATATTTTCGCCCATTTCGCGGTCTAACCATTTCTTTACTTCTGACATGAATTTTTCGTCTGGCTCAAAACCAAGTGTCAGTGAGACAATTGTCCTGCCTGCCAAGTATTTTTTGAGTTCGCTCAACCTCTCACTAGTTTTTGACCTAGAAGTGCCCTGATCGGACAATACTCGCATAAAATCCTCAACCTCTTGCTTCGTGTTCATGGAATCGAGCTTTACGGTATCATTCATTATTCACCTCACCCTTATCAACGCTTTTACCCACGGCCGCGAAAATTCCTTCACCTTTTGCCCTCTCGAGAGCATCCCACACCAAATCTTCGTGCTCCTCAATCCTGATCGCCCGATTTAAAACCTCTTTTGATACATCTTCGACAATTTGCGCAACCTGTTCGTCAATCTTTTCCATCTGAGCTTTCTTGTACTCATCTATTTCCCCTTGAGCACCAGACAGAGATTTCTCTAAGATTCCTCTAATTTCTCTCGTTATCAAATCTTCCTGCTCAAGAGTATGCGTTGAAAGTGATTTAATCTGGGCTGATATTGCCTGCTTGAATTCGCGTGTGTGCTCACTTGCTTCTCTCTCCAGACTATCCTTATAGCCAGACAAGAGTTGCGATAGCCACTGTGTCGCGAGCTTCTCAACGTACTCATTTATACCCTCTTTAATACCCTCCTCTGCCCGAATACTGCCCTTGGTGATTCCAAGCATCTTAGAAACCCTAAAATAAAGAAAAAATCCGACAAAAATACCTAAGAGATTAAGTACCGCTAGCGTAGCTAAAAATATGTATAACAAAGTAAGAGTGTCCATGGACAGTTTAAAATAATTTTAAATTTAAAATTTCTAATTTTTAATCAATTTTTCAATGTTTTAATTTTGAAATTTTAGAATTAAGACATTCATTAAAAATTAAGAATTGAGAATTGAAAATTAATCTTATATTCACACAAAATATATTCGGGGTCAAATACAAAAGGAGTCTTAACCTAAAGCAATAATCGCGATGGAAATACCAAAGCCCGCGATTGTCAAAAGCGCGACAATCACACCATTAAAAATCATTCCGCCAATAATCGTTCTTCGAGCCAGCGGATTTCTGCCAATCGCCTCAAGCCCACCCCTCATAAACCTCAAGAAAGAAACAGAAGCAATAATAAATGTCACTATACCTATAAGAGCAGCAGCGATGGCTCGCAGCACAAGCGGGAAATTCTGAGTATCTTGCAAGCCAATCCTAAGAGAAGAAAGAAGTGACCCAAAGATTCCGCTGGCGTTTGTGCCTGGACTGTGATCGGTAATGTTAACCATAACCTCAATTTGCCCCACCTGACTCCCGTCACTATAAGAAGCAAGCGCTTTGCCCAAAACATACCCAGAAACAGTCGCTTTTTGACCTACGCCCGCAGTTGTGGAAGAAGTCACGAAGTCTCCTTCTTCAATATTTCCACCGCTTGTATTTACTCTCACTAACGCTCTCCCAGAAGAAAGCACTGGCGTCGTGTTCGCTGTCCTTTCTCCAACCGATATAACAGGGACGTTGACTTCTACACCAACCATATTCTCGTCATAAGCAGTCGCTGCCCTTCTTATGCCATCTGGGCCAACAGAGAGTATATCTCCAGCCGTAGCGTCACCATCCGCGATTTCCATATTCGTGACCGTTCCGCCAACCGAAAGCTGTGCCGAAACAACAACAGGAAAGACAAATAACACGGCCAAAACAGAGGCAAATATAAAAAAGCGTAAGGCTCTTCTCATATAGAACCACTATAACAAAATGGAATAAGAGTATCACGAGTATCAAAAGTACCACAGGTATCAGAAGATTAAATCCCTATCCGCTCTTTTCCATCAAGCGCGGACCAAGAAAAAAGCCAAGAAAAAAGGTGCCACCTTCAATAAGGTGGCACCTTAAACTTTCTCAGGGATTTTAAACTACGAAGTTGACTAGGCGGTCTTGAACGTATATCACTTTTCGGGGTGCTTTCTTGCCCAGATTTTTTTGCACATCGGCAAGCGAGAGCGCTAACTTTTCAGCCTCTTTCTGATTAATTCCAGCTTCAACTTGCACTTTATCGCGCACTCTGCCATTTATTTGCACAATTAAAGTAACCGTTTTTGCGCCAATTTGTGATTCGTCAAATTCTGGCCACTTTTCGTTATGGATGGAACTAAATTTCGGATTTCGAGTTTTGGATTTCGAGTTTCCGAAGAGATTTTGCCAAATCTCTTCGGTGATGTGTGGCGCAAAAGGCGCTAGCAATCTCAAGAACGTTTCGAATTCACTTTTATTTATAGAGTCTTTCTTCATTAAGTGGTTCAACCACTCCATTAATGTAGAAACCGCGGTATTAAACTTAATATCTTCAACGTCTTCTGTTACCTTTTTAATGGCCCTATTCATCATTCGTTTGTCCTCATCACTCATTTCAGCTTCTCCAACCGAATCTCCTAGTCTCCAAACCCTTTCCAAAAAGTGGTAGACACCTTTTATTCCAGAAGGATTCCAAGGCGCGACCAGATCGTAAGGACCCATAAACGCGAGGTACATTCGAACAGCATCGGCGCCGTATTTTTCTACCTGCTCGTCAGGATTAACAACATTTCCCTTCGATTTACTCATTCTGGAGCCATCTGGGCCTAGAATTACTCCATGGTGCACACGCTTCTGCGCGTACTCTTCGTAGCCCACCAAGCCTAAATCCTTGAAAAACTTAACGAAAAACCTCGAATAAAGCGTGTGGCCCACCGAATGTTCAGCACCCCCAAAGTAAATATCTACAGGCGTGAAATTTGAAACTACACCTTTGTCGAATATTTCCTTGTCATTTTTAGGATCTAAATACCTCAAAAAGTACCAGGCTGAATCAACAAAAGTATCCATCGTCTCCACTTCTCGCTTCGCTTCCTCGCCACAACTCGGGCACTTCACTTTTACCCAATCCTCAGCAGTTGCAAGCGGCGGCTTGCCGTGTGGTTGGTAATCAGAAATGTCAGGAAGCTCAACTGGTAAATCCTTTTCGCTTACGGGCACAATTCCACAATTGTCACAATAAATAATCGGTATGGGCGTTCCCCAATATCTCTGCCTCGAAACCGACCAATCATGAACGTGATAATTGACTTTAACCTCCGCCCACCCATTTTTCACCAAAAATTCGCTTATTTTCTCGTTTGCGATTTCCGGCGATGCCAAATCGTCAAATTGCCCTGAATTGACAATGTAACCTTCCTCAAGAACATCCTTTTCAGTCAAAACTTGTGACTGCTCACCCACTTTACTTCCGATTACCCTAATAACCTCAATGTCATATTCTTCGGCGAAGTGAAAATCACGAATATCCGAGCCTGGAACACCCATGACCGCGCCAGTACCATATGTACCGATTACGTAGTCACTTACCCACACTGGAACCTCTTTCCCGTTTACAGGGTTAATCACATACGAACCTGTGAACACTCCAGTTTTCTTTTTTTCCAGTGAAGTCCTCTCCAATTCTGATTTCCTTTGAGCTTGTTTGATATATTTATTTACTCGTTCTTCATATTTTGTAGTAGTTAATTTACTCAATAACGGGTGTTCAGGCGCGAGAACCATATAAGTTACGCCAAAAATAGTCTCCGGAAACTTCGTAAAGACCCGCACGCTAGCCTCGCCATCTTTCACTTTGAACTCAATTTCCAATCCCTTACTCTTCCCAATCCAATTATTTTGAGATTCGATTAAAGATCGTGGCCAGTCAGCCTGTGGAGGATCTTCCCAAAGCAGCCGTTCCGCGTAATCTGTAATCTTAAAAAACCATTGCTCTACTTCCTTCTGCACAACCTCCGCGCCACACCTCCAGCACTTTCCATTCTCTACGTTCTCGTTTGCAAGCACAGTTTGGTCAACTGGACACCAATTTGAAAGGATTTTGCCTCGATAAGCGAGGCCTTTTTCATACAATTTAAGGAAAATCCACTGATTCCACTTATAATATTCCGGCGAGCACGTAATTACTTCATAATCCCAGTCGTTTATGAGCCCCATAGTCGAAAATTGCGCCTTCATCTTCTCTATATTGCCAAATGTCCATTCTCGAGGGTGGATCTTCCATCTTATCGCCGCATTTTCAGCAGGCAAGCCAAACGCGTCAAACCCTACAGGTTCAAATACATTGTAGTCTTGCATTCTTTTCATTCTCGCCAAAATATCAGGCACAGAAAAAGCAAACCAATGACCCATGTGCAGGTCTCCAGAAGGATATGGAAGTTCAACCAAGAGATAATATTTAGGCTTCGAATCGTTTAGATTAACCTTGTAAAGACGATCCTTCGCCCACTGTTCCCGCCACTTCTTCTCAACCCTGGCTGGTTCGTATTTGTCCATAATTGCTAAAGTTTAGCATAAAACCAGATTCCACTAAAATCTAGCGAAGATTGAACGCTTTTAATACTCTTTAATGTGATTAACTAGTAATAAGATATAGCACACGTAAAGTAAAAAATGTATATTCTGGCGGTTTAGCTTGTGTAAATAGAGCGTGAAAATAAAACTATACCTGAGCTTTTTGATAACATTCGGCTTAACAAGTATAAATGAACACTAGTGGTCAACTTTAGGCACAAAATAAAAGAAAAAGCTGCAGTAACAGGCTAAAATAAACTTTAATTTCTATGTCAGTCAAGCCTGAACAATTGCTAATTTAGACTCAGAAGTTAATCGCAGGTTCACACAAATTAGACGTATTATTCAACCTTTTTACTAACTAAATACATCAATAGGTATAAATCTGTATAAATTGTGTGTGAAAACTCTTGCTTCAGCCGCTGAAGTTGTCTTAATCAAGGTTAATCAAGGTGGCACCTTGATCCTTACGCACTTTTTTGATTTATTAACTCTTTGTGCTAAGTAAAAACCCATAGTACTATTTTCTCACGTTTTTCCCAACTTTGGAAAAAATTACGCACAAATAAGCTCGGAAATCGGAAAGAATCGGCATTTAGGTAGTTGGAGCAACTTTTCTTCGAGAATACTTAGCCTAGCAGGCCCTCTATTCTTGCTGCCAAAGAGGGTTTATTGATGCAGTCTGATATTTAAAGCTTTCTTCCTTTACACGCGTAACTTGTGCCCGATAGTGGACCTACCGAGAATCGAACTCGGATCTGGGCAATGCGAATGCCCTGTTCTACCATTGAACCATAGGCCCTTATTTTATAAATTGAGGCTAAAGACTCGTTTCAATTAGCCTTTTGTTTCGAAAAGCAAAGCCTGACGAACTTTTCAAATATTTTTCGAAATCTGTGGCTAACTTTTGTGTTTTAAAAGCCGCATAAAATACAAGTCCGATAGGTTTAATTCTACTTGTAGTCTTAACTGCACCCTGAAAATGGCGTTTTGGCCTATTTTTTATATTCTTAGTAAAACCCGTGTAGTATTGACCGTTGATTAATTTTAAAACGTAGACGTAATACATTTTTGTCCCCACTTCACTAAAGTTTCGCGGGGCACACTCCTTACTTCTCGCCCCGAGTTTACCACGCATAGCTCGAAGAGCGAAGTGTGGTGGACCTGACGAGATTCGAACTCGCAACCCCCTCCATGCCATGGAGGTACGCTACCATTGCGCCACAGGCCCAAAGATTCAACACCGAGCTGAGCTAGTAATCAACTAGCCTTGCGTTCAGACCATAATTTTACCACTATCATGTGCCTCTTGTTCAACTCCGACCCTAACATCTAACGTTTAGACTAGTCAAATGGGCTAAAGTGACAAATGTGAGTGTTTGGCACTCAAGTTGTAAAAGTGCCAATTTGTGCGTGTATGTGGTTGGAATACTAAAAAGTTTTTTATACACCTTAACTATCACTAAGTAGATCACTTAAGGTATTGACAAGCGTATTTAAATCGTCTCTAATAGAAGTATACACGTTTCCCATCACAGGAATGCGCGGGAGAACACTAAAATAACTGCCATGCAAAACTCAACTGCCCTGACCTTTTTAAAAACTTCGCAAAAAGCGTTTTTTACGGTTGCCAAAACACTAAAAAATTGGGTCGAATTTTTCGGAAAAATTGATAAACTCGCAAAATCTCCTAAAAATGGGGCAATTTCAACAAACTCCGCAAAGAATGCCCTTTTAACACGAAGGGGGGAAATCAACAATATTGCCCTCCTAACCCCTTTTTCTGCAAAAAATGACGATTCAACCAAAATCCTGCCTTCTGGCAAAAAACCTCAAAGTCACCACCTCATAGTTTCTAACTTTTTACACAGACATCGAGAATTCAACGTTCTGCTAAACCAATCCCGGACAGCAACACAAGTAGCAGTAAATCGGCTATCTTGCCAAATATTGACCAAAAAGGTTACTCAATCCTTGGCTGTTCAGGCTTGACCAACCGTATTATTTATATTTAAATAGAAGTAAGAGGTGTTCTGTAACGGGAGATAGCGTGAAAATCTCCCAAAAGGGAATCGATTTAGGGCAGCTAGGCACAAGATACAAAATGCCTAGCCAAGTACAAAATAAATTCAAAGTTAATAAAAAAACTGATTCTTCCCTGCCTCCACAGGTAAATTCGCAGACCCAAGATTTAAATCCTGACACCCTTTTACCCACAGAAAAAATAATCAGGCTTGCATCAGTTTGGGGCGTTGATTTCGGCCCAGGAAACCCACAAGAACGCGTCCGCTATTTCATCAAGCTTGGTTTACTGCCCCACGCAGTTAGAAGAACAGCAAGAAGCAGCGACACTAGTGATGATCCCCTCCCGCCAAACCCAGTCGGTCACCTCCCCTATTGGACAGTTAAAAAGCTCCTTCAGATACATAAACTGAACACAGAAGGTCTTTCTTACCCTGAAATAGCACAAAAACTTCAAAAGATTGACGAGAGAGAAGAAAAGGCTGCCGAAAGACAAGCGCAGGCTTCAGGGTCTCACCCTGATCAGGGTGAGACCCTGACTCTACCCCAAGCAAACCTCGGTCTTCTTACCCAAATGGGGATGAGTCAGAAAGAAATAGAAGAAGAACTCGAAAAACATAAACAAAGCATAGAAGGAAGACTCCAGGAACACAAAAAAGAAATTCAGAAACTAACACAAGTACGACCGGCGCATTCTTCTAACCTCACTGAAACCGATCTAAACCGTATCAATAACTACCAAAAAGTACTCAAAACAGAACATGTTCGTTTTGGCCCAAGCATCCCCTTGCCTCAGCTTGACCTTAAACCAGAAATGGCCAAGACCCAAAACACGAGCAGCGCGGGGTCTGGGAAAGGAGGCAGCAACTACAAAATATTTACTGCCGCCTCCCTGACAGTTTTGGTCGCTCTGGCAACTGGCCTTGGAAGCATAAATATAACCCATATTAGAAACGCAATTAACGTTTACCAAAACAGCAAACAAGCAGCAAAAACAGCAAGCGTTGCACACACAAATACTTTAGACTCCCTCTCTTCTGTCCTTGCAGCATCAGATCCTGCAAATAGACTGTACATAGACGCAATAACAGAGGTTAAAGGAGAAACAACATTTCTTGATCCGATAACTGCCCCCAATATCGTCTATTCTGTAACCGGCGGAACCGGAATAACAGTAACAGCAGGTCAAAATCCGGTTGTCGCTCTTTCCGGAACCGTCGTCAATAGCGTCAACACAATATCAGGCCCTCTTACCATCTCAGGTTCAGGTTCAACTTCAATTTCCACATCGGGGTCAATAATCACAATCACCTCAACAGACAAGGATAGCGCGGAAGCAGATACACTCGCGACAGTTACAGGAAGAGGCGCGACAACAGGAACAGCGTCAACCTTCTCTGGAGGATTAACTCTGGGTGGGAATATTAATCTTTCAGATTCTGCAGCTGTTGTTAACCTTTCCAATGCGGGTACTCTCGCTTTTAAAGACGCGACCAATACTCTCTTCTCCATAATCGACCAGGGAGCATACGGCACAATCCGCCTTTCGGACAAAGGCTCAACCAATGATCCTGGAACTTGTACCGCGGGAGACATCTACTTCAACGGAACAGACGCGACAGTCAAAGCCTGTACCGCGACAAACACCTGGGAAGCTCTTGATGGCGCCGCTTCCGGTGACGTTGTTGGCCCTGCCTCCGCGACAGACAACGCGATAGCCCGCTTTGACAGCACGACGGGTAAACTAATCAAGAACAGCGGTGTCATAATCGATGATTCCAACAACATAACGGGTGTCGGTAACCTAACAGTAGGTGGTACCACAGGCCTTACTCTTTCAGGTGTAGGTGGCCAGATCACTTTCGCAAATGGTGAAACGATAGACAACGACCTTGACGGCACAATCGCAGTAACCGGTGCCCTAACAGTAAACGGTGCAACCAGCGCGGACATTACATCAACAACTACAACCGCGACAGTCTTCGACTCAACAGTCACTACTCTCTCCCTGGGTAGCGCGGCAACCACATTAAATCTTGGTGACGGAGCCGTAACAGGCACAATTGATATTGGAGGCGTAACAGCAGACGGAACCAGCACCATAAGGATAGCAACAGAGGGAACATCGGCAGACGTAATCACAATCGGCAACAGCAACGCGGCAACCACAGTCGCGATAACCGGAGGTGACGACTGGTCCGTAACCGCGGCAGGAGCAGCTACCTTTGCTTCGCT